>NZ_WJSP02000267.1 GCF_009720255.1 Agromyces humi
AAGGCGGCCCACGCCCGGACCGATGACGATGACGACGGCCGCGATGATGACGAGCCCCGAGCCGATGAGGTCGCCGAGCACCTCGAGGTAGGCGCCGCGCAGGTTGATCGAGTCCTCGGCGCAGTGCGTCGTCGTCGGCATCGGGGCTCATACGACCAGACTAGCGAGCGGGACGACGCACTCATCGTCGATTCAGGCCGACGTCAGTGACCGGTCAGCCGCAACGTGACGATCTCGATGTCGCTGAAGTCGACGTCGCAGGCGGTCGGTCGCCCTCGCGTTCAGCCCGCTGCGCGGCACTCGTCTCGAGGCACCGGCCGCGCCGCATCCGTCCATCGCCGTGAAGATCGACAACCACGAGGAGGCGCGTCCGCAGATCGCCCTCAACCGGAGCGACATCGCCTTCGAGGAGCTCGTCGAGGGCGGGCTCACCCGGTACCTCGTGGTGTGGCAGTCCGACGTGCCCGAGTCCGTCGGCCCGGTGCGTTCGGTGCGCCCCATGGATCCCGACATCGCCTCGCCGTTCGGCGGCATCATGGCGTACTCGGGCGGGCAGGAGCAGTTCGTCGAGATGATGATGGCGACGCCCCTCGTCAACCTCGTCTTCGACTTCGACGACACCGGGCTCTTCGAGCGGGTCGATGAGCGGCCGGGTCCGCACGACGTCATCCTCGCGGCGGCTGAGGCGGTGTCGCGCAACGTGTCGCTCGCACCGCCGCCGGTGCAGTTCTCCTACGGGACGGCGGATCCCCTCGCCGCACCGGCGCTCGCCGCGACGCCGACCTCTCGCATCGACCTGGTCTTCTCGGAGTCCCGCTTCCCCTCGTGGGACTGGGACGCCGCATCCGGCGTGTGGCTGCGGTCGCAGGAGGGGGCGCCCGACTTCGAGGCCTCGGGCGACCGGGTGCGCGCGACGAACGTCGTGACCATGCGGGTCGGCATCGACTGGAGTTACGGCGAGGTCCCGCGCACCGTCATGGTGGGCTCGGGGGAGGCGTGGGTCTCGGTCGCGGGCAAGACGGTGCACGGCACGTGGACGAAGGATGCCGCAGCGGCCCCGATCGTGCTGACCGCCGACGACGGAAGCCGGATCCGCCTCGCCCCGGGTAACACGTGGGTCGAGCTCGTGCCCGACGACGGCTCGGCGACGTTCGTCCCCTGAACCTCGGCCGGCGGCATCCGTGCTCGCTTGCACTCGTGACGGTCGAGTGCCAGAATCGTCTTAGCACTCACTCGTTTTGAGTGCTAACCAACGAATCTTTGAGACGTCCGAGAAGGGACGAGAGACACACATGGCAAAGATCATTGCTTTCAACGAGGAGGCCCGCCGCGGGCTCGAGCGTGGACTCAACCAGCTCGCCGACGCGGTCAAGGTGACCCTCGGCCCGCGCGGTCGCAACGTCGTGCTCGAGAAGAAGTGGGGCGCCCCCACGATCACGAACGACGGCGTGTCGATCGCCAAGGAGATCGAGCTCGACGACCCGTACGAGAAGATCGGCGCCGAGCTCGTCAAGGAGGTCGCCAAGAAGACCGACGACGTCGCGGGTGACGGCACCACCACCTCCGTCGTGCTCGCCCAGGCGCTCGTGCGTGAGGGCCTCCGCAACGTGGCCGCGGGTGCCGACCCCATCCTCCTGAAGCGCGGCATCGAGAAGGCCGTCACGGCCGTCACCGCCGAGCTCCTCGCCGCGGCCAAGGAGATCGAGACCAAGGAGGAGATCGCCGCGACCGCTTCGATCTCCGCCGCCGACCCCGAGATCGGCGCGATCATCGCCGAGGCGATCGACAAGGTCGGCAAGGAGGGCGTCGTCACCGTCGAGGAGTCGAACACCTTCGGCACCGAGCTCGAGCTCACCGAGGGCATGCGCTTCGACAAGGGCTACCTGTCGGCGTACTTCGTCACGGACCCCGAGCGCCAGGAGGCGGTCTTCGAGGACCCGTACATCCTCATCGTCAACAGCAAGGTCTCGAACATCAAGGACCTGCTCCCGATCGTCGACAAGGTCATCCAGACCGGCAAGCAGCTGCTGATCATCGCCGAGGACGTCGACGGCGAGGCGCTCGCGACCCTGATCGTCAACAAGATCCGCGGCATCTTCAAGTCGGTCGCCGTCAAGGCCCCCGGCTTCGGCGACCGCCGCAAGGCGCAGCTCCAGGACATCGCGATCCTCACCGGCGGCCAGGTCATCTCCGAGGAGGTCGGCCTCAAGCTCGAGAACGTCACCCTCGACCTGCTCGGCCAGGCTCGCAAGGTCGTCATCACCAAGGACGAGACCACGATCGTCGAGGGTGCGGGCGACCCCGAGGCCATCGCCGGCCGCGTCGCGCAGATCCGCGCCGAGATCGAGAACACCGACTCGGACTACGACCGTGAGAAGCTCCAGGAGCGCCTCGCGAAGCTCGCCGGCGGCGTCGCCGTCATCAAGGCGGGCGCGGCCACCGAGGTCGAGCTCAAGGAGCGCAAGCACCGCATCGAGGACGCCGTCCGCAACGCGAAGGCCGCCGTCGAGGAGGGCATCGTCGCCGGTGGTGGCGTGGCCCTCATCCAGGCCGGCGCCAAGGCGTTCAAGACCCTCGAGCTCTCGGGCGACGAGGCGACCGGCGCCAACATCGTGAGGGTCGCCATCGAGGCTCCGCTCAAGCAGATCGCCCTCAACGCGGGACTCGAGCCGGGCGTGGTCGCGAACCGCGTCGCCGAGCTGCCCGACGGCCACGGCCTCAACGCCGCGACCGGCGAGTACGGCGACCTGCTCGCTCAGGGGATCATCGACCCCGCCAAGGTGACCCGTTCGGCGCTGCAGAACGCCGCGTCGATCGCCGGCCTCTTCCTCACCACGGAGGCCGTCGTCGCCGACAAGCCCGAGAAGAACCCGGTTCCGGCCGGCGACCCCACGGGCGGCATGGACTTCTAGTCCGAACCGATCCACGGCCTGCGGGCCCGATCCACGCGAAGGGCGTCTCCTCCGGGAGACGCCCTTCGTCGTGCCCGCGGTGCACGTGGGTGCTCGCTCCGGACCGTGCTGGAACCGTTATGCGGAGGAGATGCTCCGCGGGTTGCCCGGGTCGTACATTGAGCTCATGCCGCGCCATCGCCCGTCGCCCCCGCTCCTCGTCGGATCCCTCGCCGTCGTGGTTGTCCTCACGTTGGGCGGGTGCGTGTCGAACGCTCCCGAGCCTGCGGGTCCCGCCGCGGAGACGCCCCCGCCCACCCCCGAACCCGTCGCGGATCGGGTTCCAGTTCCGCGCATCGACGCGGCCTGCGAGGACCTCTTCGATATCGCGGCCCTACAGGAGTTCGTCGGCGAGGGCACGAATCCGCTCGCTCAGGTCCACGAAACGACGCGCGCCGAACCCGACCGACTTGCTCCGCGCCAGCTCGGGAGCCTCGACTGCGTCTGGACGACGGCCGCGGGACCGGCGATGCCGTACGCCGACGCGGGCGACGAGCGGCGGGTGACTGTCAGCGTGCTGCCCGAGGGGCAAGCGGCATCGCAGCAGTACGTGGATGTGTACGGGACGCAAGGGGGACCGTCCCCCTACGGCGACGGAGTGCTGGGGCCGGCCTGCAGGGGCGTGGTGCCGGGCGTTCCGCACAACCCGGTTTGCGACCTTCAGGGCTGGATCGGCGGCTCGTGGGTCGAGCTCCTCATCGACGACGTCGTCGCGCGGCCGGAGGACACCGATGCGACGCTCACCGAACGGTTCGGTTCTGTGACCGATCACCTCGTGGCCGTGCTCGAGGCGTCCACTTCGGCCCCCGATCGCTGGCAGCCCTCCGCCCCGAGTCGCAATGCCGGTCGTTCGTGCGAGGAGCTTGCCCCGATCGGACCGATCGCGTCCGCGACCGGGGTCGATGACCTCGACATCCACAGGTGGCAGGACGGCCCGAATGTGGGTCAGTACTTCTACGCGCTCGAACAGACCCGAGCGCTGCGCTGCTCCCTCGCGTTCGCCGGGAGCGACGCAGCACTCGGAGCTGTGCACGTTTTGCCGAGCGGTGCATGGGCCTTCGACGAGCTGCTCGGCGATTGGTCGGCGGCGGGCGCCGAGCCGATCGAGCTCGCCGATCTGCCCTCGGCGTCCGCGGTGCTTCGCTGCGCGGATCCGCTCGATGTCTGTCGCGTCGATGCGAAGGTGGACGGCGACTGGATGCAGGTGTCCATCTCCCCGCCGCCGCCTGGCCTGCAAGCCGACGCCTACCCCGGTCAGGCGGAGTTCGATGCTGCGCGCGCTTCGATCGAAGCCGTCGCGGCGTTGGTGGCGGAGCGGATGGCGACCACCGTCTGACGCCCTCTGTCGGCTCCCGTCGCGGCTAGCGGAGGAACAGGCGCGCGTTCGCCTGCTCGGCGTCGGCGTACTGGGTGGCGGCGACGCCGAGCGCGTGGTTGAGGTGCGAGAGGCTCTGCTCGACCTGCAACTGCGTGGCGCGCCAGTCGGAGACGGCGCCCTGGAACGCCGTGGCGGCCTGTCCCGACCACGACGACTGCAGGCCGCTCAGCTGGCCGAGGAGCGATGACACCTCGGCCTGGATGCGGCCGATGGTGCCCTGGACGGTCTGCGTCGCGGCGGAGACCTGTGCGGCGTCGACGTGATAGGTGGTCATGGAAGTGCGTCCTCTCGGTCGGTGTGCCCCAACGGTAGGAGGGGACCACCCGGGCGCGAGGACGAGCGGGAGCCGGCGTGGCGCGGCATCCGCTCGCGGCGGCTGGTGAGGACGACTCGTTGCCGTGCGGGCGGGCGGCGAGGCGCGCCGCCGGGCCGGTCAGCCGGCGGTGACGGGCTGCGGTGCGGCGGCAGAGCCCGCCAGTGGGAGGGAGATCCGGAAGGTGGCGCCGCCGCCGGGCGTCTCCACCACGTCGACGGTGCCGTTGTGGGCGGCGACGATCGACGAGACGATGGCGAGCCCGAGGCCGGAGCCGCCGGTCTCGCGCGTGCGCGACGTGTCGGCACGCCAGAAGCGCTGGAAGATCTTCTCGCGGATCTGCGGCGGGATGCCCTCTCCGTGGTCGATCACCTCGATCATGGCGCGCTCGGCTGCGTCGTCGATGGACACGCGGATGTCGATCGGGCTGTCGTCGGACGTGAACCGGATGGCGTTCGCCATCAGGTTCGTGATGACCTGCCGGATCTTGTTCTCCTCGGCGAGCACCACCGCGCGGCGCACCGGGGCCGTGGCCGGCACGACGGTCTCGGCGACCGTCGCGGAGGCGGCATCGGTGGCCGCAGCACGCGATCGTGCCGACTG
>NZ_WJSP02000268.1 GCF_009720255.1 Agromyces humi
CGTCGCGGTGATGGCGGCGCTGAGCGGGGGCGGCGGCGACGATGGCGACGGCGCGGCCGACGTCGCGGCGGTGACGCTCCCCGCCGAAATCGAGGTCCGAGGGGACACGGGGTGGACGCCGACCGGTCTCGAGTGCACCGGCGGGCGTCGTCTCCTCCTCAACGCCACCGGCGAGGTCGAGGTCGAGGACCTCGGGGGCATCGCGCTGACGCCCGAGGGCGCCTGGCAGCAATACTCCGCGATCGACCCGCAACCGTACGCGTCGCACGCCTCGCTCATCGGGCGCGTGAGCGACAGCGGCCTGCCGTTCGTCGTCGGCTCACGGCTGGCGATGGAGTGCCCCGCCGACGGCGACCTCCAGCTCGGCTTCAACGACTCGGATCCCGGCGGCAACGTGGGATCCTTCACGGTGACGGCCTCGGATGTCACCGAGGACGCGACCATCACGCTCGACGCCCTCACGCCCATCACCGTCGACGTGCCGGCCAGTGCCGGCGACTGGGTGCCCACCGGGATCACGTGCCTCCCGGGCGCCACCTACTCGGTCTGGGGGAACGGCGTGATCATGTGGGGCGAGGACCAGGAGCTCACGTCGGTGGACGCCGGCGGCGCGGAGGTGTTCACGCAGCAGGCGAACGACCCGAGCGACAACGTGCCGGGCCTCGAGGACGCCGAGCACGGCTCCCTGATCGGAGCCATCGACGGCCTGCCGCCCTACGTGGAACTCGGCACCGAGTCGTACTTCGACTGCTACGGCGGCGGCGGTCGGATCGGCCAGGTCGTGCTGGGCGTGAACGATCTCGCCCGCGACGACAACACGGGCCAGTTCACCGTGATCGTGTCCCGCATCACCCCTCCGTCGGGCTGATCACCGGCGTGGTCGCATCCCACCCGTGACGCGGGAGCGCTCCCGACCTAGGCTGGCCCGCATGAGCCATTTCGATGTCGTCGTCCTCGGCGCGGGTCCGGGCGGCTATGTCGCCGCGATCCGCGCCGCCCAACTCGGCCAGAAGGTGGCCGTCATCGAGGAGAAGTACTGGGGCGGCGTCTGCCTCAACGTCGGCTGCATCCCCTCGAAGGCCCTCCTGCGCAACGCCGAGCTCGCGCATATCTTCCACGATCAGGCCGCGACCTTCGGCATCTCGGGCGACGTGCGGTTCGACTTCGGCGCCGCCTTCGACCGCAGCCGCCAGGTGTCCGAGAAGCACGTCAAGGGCGTGCACTTCCTGATGAAGAAGAACGGCATCACCGAGTTCGACGGCCGGGGCACCTTCCGCGACGCCAACACGATCGACGTGGCCAAGGCCGACGGCTCGACCGAGACGGTGACCTTCGCCAATGCGATCATCGCGACCGGCTCGCGGGTGCGGCTGCTTCCCGGCGTGCAGCTGTCGCAGAACGTCGTCACCTACGAGACGCAGATCCTCACGCGCGAGCTGCCCCGCTCGATCGCGATCGTCGGAGCCGGCGCCATCGGCATGGAGTTCGCCTACGTGCTGCGCAACTACGGCGTCGACGTCACGGTCATCGAGTTCCTCGACCGCGCCCTCCCCAACGAGGACGTCGAGGTCTCGAAGGAGATCACGCGGCAGTACCGCAACCTCGGCATCCCGATCCTCGCCTCGACGAAGGTCGAGACGGTGGTCGACAACGGCACCTCGGTCACCGTGTCGTACACGGGCGCCGACGGCCAGCCCGGCTCACTCGAGGTCGACAAGGCCCTCATCTCCGTCGGCTTCGCCCCGAACGTCGAGGGCTTCGGGCTCGAGAACGCGGGCGTGCAGCTCACCGAGCGCGGCGCGATCGGCATCGACGATCGGATGCGCACCAACGTGCCCCACATCTTCGCCATCGGCGACGTCACCGCCAAGCTCATGCTCGCCCACGTGGCCGAGGCGCAGGGCGTCGTCGCAGCCGAGACCATCGGCGACGCCGAGACCATGGAGCTCGGCGACTACCGGATGATGCCGCGCGCCACCTTCTGCTCGCCGCAGGTCGCGAGCTTCGGGCTCACCGAGCAGCAGGCCCGCGACGAAGGCTACGACGTGGTGGTCGCGAAGTTCCCGTTCACCGCGAACGGCAAGGCGAACGGCCTCGGCGACCCCGTCGGCTTCGTGAAGCTCGTCGCCGACGCCAAGTACCTCGAGCTGCTCGGCGGCCACCTCATCGGCCCCGACGTGTCGGAGCTGCTGCCCGAGCTCACCCTCGCGCAGAAGTGGGACCTCGGCGCACTCGAGCTCGCCCGCAACGTGCACACGCACCCGACCCTGTCGGAGGCGCTGCAGGAGGCGTTCCACGGCCTCGCCGGCCACATGATCAACATGTGACCCCGGATGCCGCGGCCGACGGCGCCCGGCACGGAAGCGGGGCGGATGCTGCGACGCGAGGTCGCGGCATCCGCCCCTGGTGTTCCATCGACGCGGCCGGGCAGGCGTTCCTGCCGCGTCGAAGGTGATCCGGCGACGGGGACTTCCCAGCTCCCGCCGCCGGAACCCTCTAGTGCTGCACCGCCTTCTCGGCGCCGACGCCCGTGAGCGAGCGCACCTCCATCTCGGACTGCTTGAGCGGGTCCTCGGTGCCCTTGTCGAGCACCGTGCCGAGCCAGCCGAGGAAGAAGGCCAGCGGGATCGAGATGATGCCGGGGTTCGACAGCGGCACGATGTCGAAGTCGGCCCCGGGGATCATCGAGGTGGGGGTGCCCGACACGACGGGCGAGAGCGCGATGAGCACGATCGCCGAGCCGAGGCCGCCGTACATGCTCCAGAGCGCGCCCTGGGTCGTGAACCGCTTCCAGAAGAGCGAGTACACGATCGTCGGCAGATTGGCGGATGCCGCGACGGCGAAGGCCAGGGCCACGAGGAACGCCACGTTCTGGCCGTTCGCGCCGATGCCGCCGATGATCGCGATGATGCCGATCACGACCACCGTGCGACGGGCGACCTTGACCTCGGCGCCCGGAGCGGGCTTGCCCTTCTTCACGACGCTCGCGTAGATGTCATGCGCGAAGGACGCGGCCGCGGTGATCGTCAGCCCGGCGACGACCGCGAGGATCGTCGCGAACGCGATCGCCGCGATGAGGCCGAGCAGCACCGGACCGCCGAGCTCGAATGCGAGCAGCGGGGCCGCCGAGTTCGCCCCACCGGGAGCCGCCGCGATCGCCTCGGGGCCGATCAGCGCCGCGGCGCCGTAGCCGAGCACGAGCGTGAACACGTAGAAGATGCCGATGAGCCAGATCGCCCAGACCACCGACTTGCGGGCCTCCTTCGCCGTGGGAACGGTGTAGAACCGCATCAGCACGTGCGGCAGGGCCGCGGTGCCGAGCACGAGCGCGAGGCCGAGCGAGAGGAAGTCGAGCTTCGCGACCTCGGAGACGCCGTACTTCAGCCCCGGGTCGAGGATCGCCGGGTTGCCCGCGGTCGCGACCGCGTTGTCGAGCAGCGTCGAGAAGCTGAAGCCGTTGATCGCGAGCACCCAGACGGTCATCACCGCCGCGCCCGCGATGAGCAGGCCCGCCTTGATGATCTGCACCCAGGTGGTGCCCTTCATGCCGCCGATGAGCACGTAGAGGATCATGAGCGCGCCGACGACCGTGATCACCACGGCCTGCCCGAGCTTGTCGCCGATGCCGAGCAGCAGCGACACGAGCCCGCCCGCTCCGGCCATCTGCGCGAGCAGGTAGAAGAAGCACACCACGAGCGTGGTCGTGGCCGCGGCGATGCGCACCGGGCGCTGCTTGAGCCGGAACGACAGCACGTCGGCCATCGTGAAGCGGCCCGTGTTGCGCAGCAGCTCGGCGACGAGCAGCAGCGCGACGAGCCACGCCACGAGGAATCCGATCGAGTAGAGGAATCCGTCGTAGCCGGTGACGGCGATCGCGCCGACGATGCCGAGGAAGGATGCCGCAGACAGGTAGTCGCCCGCGATCGCGGCGCCGTTCTGCCCGCCCGTGAACGACCGGCCGGCGGCGTAGTAGTCGGAGGCGGTCTTGTTGTTGCGGCTCGCGCGGAACACGATGATCAGCGTGATCGCGACGAACGCGCCGAAGATCGTGATGTTGAGCCAGGGCTCGCCCGGCGAGGCGGCCGCGGCTTCGGCCGCGAGGTGCGTGTGGGTCTGGATCTGCGTCATCAGCGGTTCGCCCCCTCGGTCTCGGATGCCGCGGCGGCATCCGCCTCGATGCCCTCACGGATCTCGGTGGCGAGCGGGTCGAGGCGCTTGTTCGCGAAGTGCACGTACCACGTGGTCACCGCGAACGTCGTGACGACCTGCGCCAGGCCGAGCAGCATCGCGATGTTGATGCTGCCGAACACCGGCGTCGACATGAAGTCGTGCGCGTAGCTGGCGAGGAGCACGTAGGCGAAGTACCAGACGAGGCAGGCGGCCAGCACCGGGAACACGAAGCCCCGGTGCGTTCGGCGGAGGGTCTGGAACTCCGGTGATTGCTGGATGGCGGGGTAGTCGACATCGGCCAGTGCCGTCGACGTGTCCGCGCTCAGGGCGTCGTTGCCCATGGCGTCTCTTCTCCTTCGAGGGGGGTCTCGGCGGACCGTCCGCCGCGCCGCTGCAGCGAGCCGTCAGGGCGGCGGGGCGATGCAGTGGCACCATGCTGGCGCTCGGTCCGGAGCGCCGGGGCTGCTCGCCGTTCGTCGTCGCCGAGCGGCGCCCATCGTGCGACGAACGGCTCCGCCGCGACGACGAACGACGGCTACGCTGACCTGCATGCCCGAGTCGATGCTGCTCGCCGCTGCCGCCGGAGTGGTGGCGGGGGCGCTCGCCGTCGGGGTGGTGCTGCTGCTGCGACGCATCGTCGTCTCGTCGAAGGAACTCGGCACCGACGTGGAGCGGGCGACCTACCAGACCCTCCACCTCGCCAGCCGCGCCGCGAAGCACCTGCGTGGCGGCATCGACGAGGTCGACGCGGTGCGGGCCGGGCGCTACCTGCGGGCGCTGCTCGGCTGCGAGACGCTCGCGCTGGTGGATCGCTCGGGCGGGGTCGTGGTCGAGGGCGACGACGCCGTACGCGCCGTGGCGGGCCGCCTCGCGGCGGAGGCGAGTGCGTCGGGCAAGTCGCAGGTGCAGCGGCGCATCGCGATCGGCGATCGTGAGGCCGATGCCGTGGCGGCGCCGATCCGTACCGATGGCCGAGCGGTCGGCGCGATCGTGGCGTTCGCGGCTGTAGAGCGCGAGCACCAGCGCGATGACGATGCCCGCCGGGATCGCGAAGCCGAGCGAACGCCGCACG
>NZ_WJSP02000269.1 GCF_009720255.1 Agromyces humi
GGCGCCGCAGCCAGCTCGTCGCGGAGCGCGACGAGCGTCTCGGCGATCGTCGACCGGCCGACGACGACCCGGCGCGAGCGCCACGGCAGCAGGTTGGCGTGGTGCTCGAGGTCGAGCACCACGGTGTCGCCGGGCACGGCCGACGCGAGCAGGTTGAGCGCATCGGTCGTGTTGCGCGTGAAGACCACGAGATCGTCGTCGCGAGCGCCGACGTGGCGCGCCACCGTCGCGCGGGCGTCCTCGACGAGGGCCGTGCTCGCCTGCGACGCGTACCCGCTGCCCCGGTGCACGCTCGAGTAGTAGGGGATGACGCGGGCGACGTGCTGCACCACCGCGTCGAGCGCGGGCGCGGATGCCGCGACGTCGAGGTTCACGTGCCGCACCGTGCCGCCGCCGAGCACGGGCACCCGGAGGCCGGCGTCGGCGAGCGCGGCGAGCGAGCCCGAACCGGGCGCGGCGGCCTCCGACCGATCTCCATCGATGGGGCGCAGGCGCGTCGGCGAGGTGCGCTGGTCGGTGGCGATCACGGGGACTCCTCGGATGGGTTGGCGTCGAACCTACGGCGGCCCGCCGAGCGCCTCAACCATCGATGTCGCACGGTGTCACGGCACGCAACATCCGGTAACGAAGCTCAGCGCAGCAGCCGCTCCTCGAGCCGCGCCCGATCCCCCGTGTGGACGTTGGCGGGACGCTCGAGCCCCAAGTGCTCGCGCAGCGTCTCACCCTCGTACGCGTGGGGGAACACGCCGAGCCGCTGCAGCTCGGGCACGACGCCGAGCGCGAAGGCCTCGAACTGGGCCGGCTGCACGGCCGAGAGCACGTTGAACCCGTCGACGGCGCCCGACTCACCCCACCCGGCGAACTCGGCGGCGATCTCGGCGGCGGTGCCGACCACGATCGACGCGTTGACGGATGCCGCGACCACCAGGTGCCGGAGCGTCGGCGGCCGGTCGCCCGACGGGGCGCGACCGGTTCGCTCCGCGACGATCTCGACGAGGAGCTGGCCCGCGTCCGAGAACGAGGAGGCGAGCGCCGGCGTCACCGCGCGGTCGGGCGAGAGTCCCGTCAGGTCCACGCCCACGAGCGTCGAGAGCTGCGCGAGTGAGCGGGCCGCGGGGAACGCCGGGGGCGCGCCGCCCGGCCAGTCCTCGGCGATCTGCACGAGTTCGCTGAGCTCGTCGGCGATGGCCTGCGCGTGCTCGCGGGTCTCGCCGATGATCGGCAGCACGGGTGCGATGACCTTCAGCGTGCGGTCGTCACGGCCCGACTCGAACGCCAGCGAGCGCAGCTCCTCGCGCACGGCGATCGCCTGGTCGTGGCCCGACACCGCGACGAGCGCGAGGTCGGCGTGCTGCGCCGCGAACAGCTTCGAGCTCGGCGAGAGGCCCGCGTGCAGGATCGGCAGGTGCCCCTGCACGGGGCGCACCGCGTTGAGCGGGCCGGCCACGCGCAGGTGCTCGCCGTGGAACGCGGTGGCGTGCAGCCGGTCGGGGTCGAGGAACACGCCCGTCACGGCATCCGCCACGATCGCGTCGTCGTCGAAGGAGTCCCAGAGCCGGCGCAGCACCTCCTGGAACTCGACGGCGCGGTCGTACCGGACGGTGCTGGCGTGGGTGAAGTCGACGCCGTGGTTCGCCGCCGATCGGGCGTCGGACCCGGTGACGAGGTTGAGCGCCGCCCGCCCGCCCGACAGCAGGTCGGCCGACGCGCTCGCCCGCGCCACCGTGAACGGGTCGGCGTAGGTGGTGTTCACCGTGGCGACGAGCCCGATGCGCTCGGTCACGCCGGCGAGGTACGTGATGGCGCTCAGCGGATCCACCCGCGCGACCAAGTGCGGATCCCGGTACTCCAAGTCGTGCCCGGTGGCGAGCCAGTCGCCGAAGAACAGGAAGTCGAGGCGGGCGCGTTCGGCCACCTCGGCGGCCCGGCGCAGCACGGCGGCGTCGCCGCGCGGGTCGCGATGCGCCCCCGGGTACCGCCAGCCCGACGGATACGCGCCGATCGCCCGCACCATCGCCCCGATGATGAGTCTCGTCATGCGTCCCACCTCCCGCATGCGACGGTAGGCAGGTCGAGCGGATGTCGCGAGGGGGGCCGTCACACGGCGGAACGGGGTGCCACGAACCGCAACCCCGCGTCATCCGGGGTCATCGTGGAGCTCGACGTGCGCGCCCGCACCGGCGGCCGTCAGATGCTGGCCCGCTGGGCGACGAGCGGGCACTCGAACGGGTCGCGCTCGCCGAGTCCGACGCGATTGATGTAGCGCAGCACGATGCCGTACGACTGCCACAGGCTCGTCTCGGTGTAGGTCACGTCGTGATCGCGGCAGTAGGCGGCGATGATCGGCGCCGCCCGGCGCAGGTGCGGCCGTGGCATCGACGGGAAGAGATGGTGCTCGATCTGGTAGTTGAGCCCGCCCATCGCCACGTCGACGACGCGGCCGCCCCGGATGTTGCGGCTCATGAGCACCTGCCGGCGAAGGAAGTCGAGTTTCACGCCCTTCGGCACGAGCGGCATGCCCTTGTGGTTCGGGGCGAACGACATGCCCATGTAGAAGCCGAACAGGCCGAGTTCGACCGCGAGGAAGACCGCGGCCTTGTCGGGCGAGAGCACCAGGAAGACGAGGGCGACGAAGCCGAGCACGCGCACGGCCAGGAACACCGCTTCGACCGACCGGTGGGGCAGCGGTTCCCTGGCGAAGACGCGGTGCACGCTCGAGGCGTGCAGTGAGAGGCCCTCGAGCAGCAGGATCGGGAAGAAGAAGGTGCCCTGGTGGGCGATCGCCCATCGACGCAGCCGCCCCCGCGGACGAGTCGCCTGCTCGGGCGTGAACGCGACCACGGGAAGGTCGATGTCGGGATCCGTGCCGATCTGGTTCGGATTCGCATGATGCCGGGTGTGCTTGTGCTGCCACCACCCGTAGCTCATCCCGACGAAGCCGCCGAGGATCATGCTGATCCAGTCGTTCCACTTTCCCGAGCGGAACATCTGACGATGCGCGGCGTCGTGTCCGAGGAACGCGATCTGGGTGAAGAGCACGGCGAATCCGGCGGCGGTGAACATCTGCCACCAGCTGTCGCCGACCCAGATGAACAGCGCGATCGCCGCGGCCATGACGACCGGAACGCCGATGAGCTTCGTCCAGTAGTAGCCGTAGCGGCGGCGCATGAGCCCGGCATCCTTGATGCGGCGGGCGAGTTCGGTGAATTCGCTGGGTGGCCCGGCTCCCTCGCGACCGGCGACCGGCGCCCGCGGATGGGTCTGGATCACGCGTACGGGGACGGCTTCGGCGCTCATGGCGACTCCTCTTCG
Source organism: Agromyces humi (assembly GCF_009720255.1). Taxonomy (GTDB): domain Bacteria; phylum Actinomycetota; class Actinomycetes; order Actinomycetales; family Microbacteriaceae; genus Agromyces; species Agromyces humi. The sequence continues at coordinate 3,313 of NZ_WJSP02000269.1, forward strand.
AGGTCGCCGCACGCGGGGTCCCGGCACGCGGGGTCTGATGCTTCGAGGCTACGCCTGCGGCGCCGGATGCGCCATCCTGTCAAGCCGATCCGGCGACGACCACGGCTCGGTAGAATCAGAGCATCCCGCGCGAATCCTGCGCGATCCGCCGACCCCTGGAGGCCACCCTTCCGTGACGAGATCCCACCGCGATCGACCTGCCGACCCGCACCAGCACGACGGGCATGCGTTCGCGAAGCGGGAACCGTCTGCCGCACCTCCCATGCGGCTCTCGGACGCCTCCGAGCTCGTGCTCGTCGCCTCGGCGCCCCGCACCGCGCGGTTCGATCGTGACGACCTCGTCGTGCGCAAGGGCCAGTACGCGCTGCGAAACGGCCACGCGACCCCGCAGGAGTCGATGGTGGAGGACCTGCTCGCCGTGCGCGACGCCCTCGACGACGCGGGCATCTCCTACCTCCTCGTGCGCGGCAACGACGACCGCCTCGTGCTCGCCGTCGACCGGGCCGACCGGAAGGCCGTCGCGCACGCCTTCGCCGAGGCCTTCGCGAACGAGCCGTTCTACTCGGCGACCCTCGCTCCCGAGCGGGCCGCCGACTCGCACCCGGTACTCCTCGCGGACGGACGCCTGTCGGGCCACCGCAAGGCCACCGTGCTGCGCCTCTACCGGCCGCGGGTCGAACCGGTGGGCCGCCTGCGCTACGGCAGCGAGACCGCCGTGCAGCTCGAGTTCTGGCGCTTCGGCGAGGACACGATCGAGGCGCCCGTCGAGAACGCGCTGATGCGCCGCACGCTGCCGCGCTCGGAGGCGATCGACGACACGGTGCACCTGCACGGCCGCGACTGGCCGACCCTCGAGCACATGTTCGCGCCGCTGGCGAGCGACGTCGACTTCGATATCGACATGGTCTTCTCGTGGGTCGACGGCTCCAGCGACGAGTTCGTGCGCGAGCGCGCCAAGCGCATGCAGAGCTACGTGGTCGGCGAGGGCGACGACTCCGAGGCCCGCTACCGGCAGATCGACGAGCTGAAGTACGCCCTCCGGTCGGTCTACCTGTTCGCCCCATGGGTGCGGCGCATCTTCATCGCGACGGACTCCCCCGCGCCGGCGTGGCTGGCGAAGCATCCGAAGGTCACCCTCGTGCGCAGCGAGGAGATGTTCGCCGACACGTCGGTGCTGCCCACGCACAACTCGCACGCCGTCGAGAGCCAGCTGCACCACATCGACGGCCTCGCCGAGCACTTCCTCTACTCGAACGACGACATGTTCTTCGGCCGGGCGGTGAGCCCGTCGCTGTTCTTCTCCCCCGGCGGCATCACGAAGTTCGTCGAGGCGTCGACCCGCATCGGCCTCGGCGACACCCATCCCGGCCGCAGCGGGTTCGAGAACGCCGCGCGCGTCAACCGGGCGCTCCTGCGCGAGCGGTTCGGCAAGGTCACCACGCGGCACCTCGAGCACTGCGCCGCGCCACTGCGCAAGAGCGTGATGGCCGACCTCGAGGCGGCGTTCCCCGAGGAGTTCCGCCGCACGGCGGCGAGCCGGTTCCGCTCGGCGACCGACATCTCGGTGACGAACTCGCTGTACCACTACTACGCGCTGCTGACGGGCCGCGCCGTGGTGCAGACCGACGCCAAGGTGAAGTACGTCGAGACGACCCTGCGCAAGGCGCTTCCCGCCATGAAGCAGCTGCTCAAGCGCCGCGACCACGACATGTTCTGCCTCAACGACGGCAGCTTCCCCGAGATCTCTGTCGAGCAGCGCACGGCCGCGGTCATCGACTTCCTCGACCGCTACTTCCCCTTCCCGGCTCCCTGGGAGAAGGCGGCGGATGCCGCGGCCGACGTCCCTGCGGCGGCCGGGGCGGCGGGGGCGTCGGGGGCCTCGGCATTGACTGCCGCGCCCGACCTCACGGCGTAG
>NZ_WJSP02000027.1 GCF_009720255.1 Agromyces humi
GAGGGCGGAGGGCAGCGCCACACCGGCGTTGACGGCGAGGTCGCGTCCGGCGAGGCGCGCTCCCCCGCCGGCAGTGGCCTCGAACGTCTCGCCCGAGACGGGGTTCACCACGACGCCCGCGAGCGTGGTGCCGCTGACGTCGCTGCCGGCGGCGCCCTCGACGACGGCGATGCTCACCGCCCAGGCCGGGATGCCGTAGAGGAAGTTGACCGTGCCGTCGATCGGGTCGACGACCCAGTCGAGCCCGCTCGTGCCGACATGGGTGGCGTCCTCCTCGCCGACGATGCCGTCGTCGGGCCGCGCGTCGAGGATAAGCGAGCGGATGAGCGACTCGGTGTCACGGTCGACCGCGGTCACGATGTCGGTCGGGGTGGACTTCGTCGCCGCGACGCTGACGCCGGCCCTGCGGGCGGTGAGCGCGAACTCCGCGGCCCGTACGGCGATGTCGCGGGCGAGGTCGAGCAGGGCGGCGTTGGCTCCGGATGCGTCGTGCTGGCTCATGCGCCTCACGCTACGTCACCCGCACGGGCGTGGTCGCGGGCGTGACCCCGTTCGACGAGGGCATCGACGCACGACCGCGGCCCGCGGCATCCGTCGCCTGAGCCGCCCCCGGAAACGACGAAAGCCCCGGATCACCGGGGCCTTCACTGTGGCGAGTGAGGGATTCGAACCCCCGAAGTCGTAGACAGCTGATTTACAGTCAGATCCCTTTGGCCGCTTGGGTAACTCGCCATTCGCACCCGACCGCGTTCTGCACACAACCGGGGGCCTGTCAAGGATACCCGCGAGGTGGCGTGTCGTGAAATCGGCGCCGGCGTCCGGCCGATCAGCCCTCGGACCGCCACCACGGCAGGTCGATCGGCGCCGTCGGCGTCGAGGTCACGTCCTGCGGATCGGGGTACGGATCAGCGTATGGATCGACGTACGGATCGCGGTATGGATCACGGTACGGCTCGGAGCGCTGGTCGCCCGATGCGATCGGCTGGTCCACGGGCCGAGCCAACGGTCGTCCGCCTCCGCCGCGCAGGCCGGACCGCTGGATGACGCGCTGGATCGTGAGCCCGCGCTGCGTCGGCGACCCGACGAACCGGATCTCGCGCAGCCCCTGTTCCTGGGCGGCCGACTCGAACACGAAGTGCCCGTAGTTGAAGATGCGGCCGATGATGGGCGTGTGCACCGAGATGTCGAGGATGCGCGAGATCGGCATGGTGGCCACGTGCTGCGAGAGGATGCCGTGCACGCGGAACACGCGCATGTTCGTGACGACGAACCGGTCCATGCGCGCGCCGATGATGCGCCACAGCGCGTGCAGCAGCAGCGCGAGGCCGCCGAGCAACGGCAACCAGTAGCCGCCCGCCGGGAGCCACAGCAGCAGCGCCATCACCGGGATGATCGCGAGCAGCTCGAGGATCGGGCCGAAGATCGCCGCCCAGTGCTTGGTCACCTCGTCGACGATCACCTCGCCCTCGTCGGCGATGAGGTACCGCTCGACGCGCGGGTCGAGGAAGAGCACGCTCACGGGATCACGCTCATCGGGTCATGTCGCGAGGGAGGTGAAGAAGCGGCCGACCGACTCGACGCCGTTCCAGACGGCGCCGACGGCACCCTCGACGGCGTTCGCGGCATCCTCGGGCCTGGTGATCATGTAGAAGAAGGCGAAGACCACGACGAGCGCGATCACGATTCGCTTGACCCACTTCACGCGTGCGTTCCCTTCGGCGAGCACAGTGGGCAAGCCGCCCCCCGGTGGGCCGACCCAAGACAAAGACAGGGTCTTGTCTATCGCACGACGGCGGTCTGCGGGAGACCTCCGCCCGGCGCGGCGTGTCCGAACGGTAGGATTCCTCTGATCGGCCTGGCCGGGAGGACTCGGCATCGCCGGGATTGGAAGCCATGGCCGGCATCGAAGAGGTCGCGAAGCTCGCGGGGGTCTCCACTGCGACGGTGTCGCGTGCGCTCAGCGGCCGCGGACACGTCTCACCCGCCTCGAAGGCCAAGGTCGTCGAGGCCGCCGCGCGCCTGGGCTATGTCGTCTCGTCGAACGCGTCGAGCCTCGCCTCGGGGCGCACCCGCAACATCGGCGTCGTGATCCCGTTCCTCAACCGCTGGTTCTTCTCGTCGGTGCTCGAGGGCGCGCAGCAGGAGCTGCTGCGCAGCGGCTACGACCTCACCCTCTACAACCTCTCGGGCGACGGCCGAGAGCGCGCGAGCGTGTTCGAGCACTTCCTGCTGCGCCAGCGGGTCGACGCCGTGATCGCGGTCTCGCTCGAGCTCACCGAGCCCGAGGTGGCCCGCCTGCACGAACTCGGCAAGCCGCTCGTCGGCGTCGGCGGACCGATCCCCGGGGTGCGCACCCTCACCATCGACGACGCAGCGGTCGCCCGGCTCGCGACCGAGCACCTCATCGCGCTCGGGCACTCCCGCATCGCCCACATCGGCGGCGACCTCGAGTTCGACCTCGACTTCCACCTGCCCACCAACCGCCGCATCGGCTACGAGGGCGCGCTCCGCGACGCGGGCATCGAGCTCGACCCGCGCCTGTTCGCGCCGGCCGACTTCACCATCAAGGGCGGGTACCACGCGGCGAAGCAGCTGCTGGGCGTACCGCGCGATCGCCCCACTGCGATCTTCGCGGCATCCGACGAGATGGCCATCGGGTCGATCCTCGCGGCCCGCGACCTCGGGCTGTCCGTGCCGCGCGACGTGTCGATCGTCGGCATCGACGACCACGACCTCGCCGACTTCTTCGGCCTCTCGACGGTCGCGCAGTTCCCGCGCCTGCAGGGCGAGAAGGCGGTCGAGATCCTGATGGAACAACTCGAGCCCGACGCGGATGCCGCGGCGCCGGCCGCGACGCCCCTCCCCTACGAGCTGCGCGTCCGCTCCTCGACGGCCCGGCCGCCCGAACGCTGATCCCTGCGGTAACCCCCATGGCCGGTCCCATGTAACCGGCGATGACGAGCGAAACCGGGCAACGGATGCCTCGAGCGCGCGATCGGCGTATCGTGCCGCCGAGGCATCCGACCGGAAAGGACGCACCCGAAGATGACCGACACCCGACCGACGACCCTCGCCCAGGAGAACGCCGCGATCCTCGCGAAGGACCCGAACTGGTGGCGCCAGGCCGCCGTGTACCAGATCTACCCGCGCAGCTTCGCGGACGCGAACGGCGACGGCATCGGCGACCTGCCGGGCATCACGAGCCGCATCCCGTACCTCGCCGAGCTCGGGGTCGACGCGGTGTGGCTGTCGCCGTTCTATCCGTCGGCCCTCGCCGACGGCGGCTACGACGTCGACGACTACCGCGACGTCGACCCGAAGCTCGGCACCCTCGCCGACTTCGACGAGATGGTCGCGGCACTGCACGCCAGCGGCATCCGCCTCATCGTCGACATCGTGCCGAACCACTCGTCGAACCGGCATCGGTGGTTCCAGGAGGCACTGGCTTCGCCGAAGGGCTCGGCCGCCCGCGACCGCTACCTCTTCCACGACGGCGCCGGGCCCGACGGCACCGAGCCGCCGAGCGACTGGAAGTCGATGTTCGGCGGGTCGGCGTGGGAGCCGGCGGGCGACGGTCAGTTCTACCTGCACCTCTTCGCACCCGAGCAGCCCGACCTGAACTGGGCGAACCGCGAGGTGCGCGACGACTTCCTCACGACCCTGCGGTTCTGGGCCGACCGGGGCGTCGACGGGTTCCGCGTCGACGTGGCGCACGCACTCGCGAAGGACCTCACCTATCCGCTGCGCTCGCACGACGAGCTCGAGGAGATGAAGCTCGTCACCGACGGCTCGCACCCCCTGTGGGACCGCGAGGAGCTCGACGAGATCTACGCCGAGTGGCGCGCGGTGTTCGACGAGTACGACCCGCCCCGCATCGCCGTGGCCGAGGCGTGGGTCGAGCCCAGTCGCCGCTACCGCTACGCGCTTCCGACGAGCCTCGGGCAGGCGTTCAACTTCGACCTGCTGCGCGCGAACTTCGACGCCGACGAGTTCCGCGCCATCGTCGACCACAACATCCAGTCGGTCGCCGTCACGGGGTCGTCGAACACGTGGGTGTTCTCGAACCACGACGTGGTGCGCCACGCCACTCGCTACGGACTCGCCGACGACCCGGGCCAAGAGGGCGAGGTCGGCAAGCGCTGGCTGCTGCACGGCGGGCCGGCCTCCGAACTCGATGCGGCGCTCGGCCTGCGCCGCGCCCGCGCCGCCACCCTGCTCATGCTCGCCCTGCCCGGCAGCGCCTACCTCTACCAGGGCGAGGAGCTCGGCCTTCCCGAGGTCGCCGACATCCCCGATGCCGAGCGGCAGGACCCCACGTTCTTCCGCAGCCCGGGCGTCGAGGTCGGGCGCGACGGATGCCGCGTGCCGCTGCCCTGGACGACGGCGGGCTCGTCGTTCGGGTTCGGCGCCGACGGCGCGCACCTGCCGCAGCCGTCGTGGTTCGGCGCGTTCTCGGTGGAGGCCGAGGGCGCCGACCCCGACTCGACGCTGCACCTCTATCGCCGTGCGCTGGCGCTGCGCCGCGAGCTGCAGGGCGCCGAGGAGCTCACGTGGCGACGGCACCCGTCGGGCGCCGACGACGTGCTCTGGTTCGAGCGTCCCGGCGGCTGGCAGTCGATCACGAACTTCGGCGCGTCATCCGTCGACCTGCCAGAGGGCGAAGTGCTCGTCACGAGCGCGCCGCTCGAAGACGGGCGGCTCCCGAGCGCAACCACGGCCTGGCTCCGCGGGTAGTTCGATGCGGCAACGGATGCAGCGGAACGCCCGCCCGGGGCATCCGCACGCGGCATCCGGCCCTCGATAGACTGGCGCGCATGGCAGATTCAACGTTCGACATCGTCAGCAAGGTCGACAAGATGGAGGCCGAGAACGCCGTCAACCAGGCGCGCAAAGAGGTCGAGCAGCGCTACGACTTCAAGAACGTCGGCGCCTCGGTCGAGTGGAGCGGCGAGAAGGTGCTGCTCAAGGCGCAGACCGAGGAGCGCGTGAAGGCGGTGCTCGAGGTCGTCGAGTCGAAGTTCATCAAGCGCGGCATCACGCTGCGCTCGCTCGACGAGGGCGAGCCCTACCCATCGGGCAAGGAGTTCCGCATCGAGATCGGCCTGAAGAACGGCATCGACAGCGAGAACGCGAAGAAGATCTCGAAGATCATCCGGGATGAGGCGCCCAAGACGGTGAAGAGCCAGATCCAGGGCGACGAGCTGCGCGTCTCCTCCAAGAGCCGCGACGACCTGCAGGCCACCATGGCGCTGCTCAAGGGAAAAGACCTCGACGTCGCTCTCCAGTTCACGAACTTCCGCTGAGCGCCCGCGAGTGAGCGACGGCAAGCGGATGCCTGCGGCTGACGCCGGCGCGGATTCCGGTGCGCCGGCGGCCGACGGCGAGCGGATGCCGCAGGCGGGCGTCGACGTGCCCGACCGCCGCGGCCGCATCGGCCTCGACCGGGTGGGCCGCGACCTCGACGGCAACCCGCGCGTGCGCGTGCGCGACGTGCGGGTGCTCACCTCGAACTGGTACGTGACGCGCGTCACGTCGTTCGACTACCAGCACGCCGACGGCCGGTGGACCACCGAGGAGCGTGAGACGTACGACCGGGGCGACGGCGCCTGCATCCTGCTCTACGACGTGGCCGCCCGCACGGTGCTGCTCACCCGGCAGTTCCGCTACCCCGCCTACGTCAACGAGCACCCCGACGGCATGCTCACCGAGGTGGTCGGCGGCCTGCTCGACGAGGACGCGGCCGAGGTCGCGATCCGCCGCGAGGCCGAGGAGGAGACCGGCGTCGTCGTCGGCGACGTCGAGCGGGTGTTCGAGGTCTACATGAGCCCCGGCTCGGTGACCGAGCGGCTGCACTTCTTCGCGGCGCCCTACGTGCGCGGCTCCGTCGCGCACGGCTCACGCGCCGGCCTCGTCGAAGAGGGCGAGGACATCGAGGTGCTCGAGCTCGACTTCGACGACGCCCTCGACCGCATCGGCCACGACCTGATCGACGCGAAGACGATCATGCTGCTCCAGTGGGCAGCGCTGAAGGGGCCGTTCGCGGCACGGGCATAGCGCGCGGCATCCGCCAGCGGCATCGGCGTGGCGCCGCGGCATCCGCTCGCTCACGCCGCTCAGCGCCCGGGCTCGTATCCCCGCAGCCACCGCGTGATCGACGCGTACGCCGCCGCCCGAGCCGGCTCGCGCGACAGGAACACGTCGTGCATCGCCCCGTCGATGCGCGCGACCGTGACGTTCGGCCCGAGCCGCACGGCGCGCTCGGCGATCTCGTCGACGACGAGCACGATGTCGCTCGAGCGCATGGCCTCGGTCCACTGCGGCTGGATCGTCGACCGCGCCGACAGGATCGTGAGCACCGGCGCGCCGACGTCGATGCCCGCGGCGACCGTCGCATGGCCGGAGAGGATCGCCGTGAGCCAGGCCGGATGCGTGGTGAACCCGCGGTCGGGGCGCCACTCGTGCGAGTACTCCCATTCGCCGCCCTGCTCCTTCGACACCGACCGCGTGTAGAAGCCGAGGTCGACGTTGGGCAGCGGGCCGGTCGGGCGTATGCGCGCACCGAACGTGATCACCGGCGCGAGCGCCTCGCGGCCGACCCTGCTGAGCTGGAACTCCAGCCACGGGCTGTTGAGCACGAGCGCGGCGGCGCGTCCGGGGTTGCGGGCCGCCCAGAGGCTCAGCGTGAGCCCGCCGGTCGAATGGCCGAGCAGGATCAGGGGCCGAGCGGATGCCGCCCCGCCCGCGTCATCCGTCGCGCCGTGCCCCGTCGCGCCGTGCCTCGTCGCGCCGTGCCCCATCGCGGTGAGCGCCGCCTCGAGGTCGGCGTCGTAGTCGGCGAGGTTGGTGATGTAGCCCGGCGTCTGCCACGGCCGCAGGCTGCGCCCGTACTTGCGCAGGTCGAGCGCGAAGAACCGCGCGCCCGCGGCCGACCAGAACCGCGCGAGCTCGGGGTTGAAGAAGTAGTCGCTCCACCCGTGCACGTAGAGCACGTCGGCGCCGGATGCCGCCCCGCGCCGTTGTTCCCACGGCCAGGTGAACCGACCCGCCGCCCGCGGGCGATGCCGCACGAGCGTCGCGACGATTTCCCCTTCGTCGTCGCTCCCCAGCGGAAGCTCGAGCTGCTCGAACCCCTCGCCGAGCACGTCGGGCCCCCACTGCTCGTCGCGCTCCCCCTCGGCCACGGCACCTCCCCCCAGGCGTCCTGGGTCGAGCCTATCGAGGCGGCCGTTCGAGTGCCGGGGTCACCCTGCGGGAGTCGCTACTTGGAGAAGGTGTCCACGATGCCGAGGACGGCAGGTGTGAGGATCACGATGAACATCACCGGCAGCAGGCAGAAGATGAGGGGGAACAGGATCTTGACGGTGATCTTCTGTGCGGCTTCCTCGGCGCGCTGACGTCGCTTCGTCCGCATCTCGCCGGCCTGCACGCGAAGGACGTCGCCGATGGCCACACCGTACGCGTCGGCCTGGATGATGGCACGCACGAAGCGCCGAAGGTCCTCCGAGTTCGTTCGACTCTCGAGCGCGAGGAAGGATTCACGACGCGTCCGGCCGATGCTCATGTCCTGGAGTACGCGGATGAGCTCCTCCGTCAGCGGGCCCTCGCCGCCACGTGCGGCCTTCGCCATCGCGGAGTCGAAGCCGAGGCCGGCCTCGACGGCGATGGTCATCTGGTCGAGCGTGTCGGGCAGCGCGATCATGATGGCCTGCTGCCGATCATGCGCCCGGCTGTTGATCATCACGTCGGGGAGGAAGAAGAGCATCACGGTCGCCGCGACGGCGAGGACGACCTTGAACGGCTCCGAGCCGCTCACCGAGACGAAGAGGAATCCGAAGAGCGTGCCGGTGATCGCGAGGATCAGCTTCCAGGTGATCACACCCGGAACCGACCATCCGGGGGGCCGGCCCGCGAGCACGATCTGCTTGTCGATCCATCCGACATAGCCCTTGGGCGCTGCGGCGATCAGGGAGCCCGAGATCGACGTGCGCGGCTGAACGACGGCGAGCGCCGGCTGCGCACCGGAGTCGGCCTCCGGAGTCGATTCGGTGGCCGGGCGCCGACCCGGGAACAAGAAGAAGATGAAGACGCCGATCGCTGCGGCGGTCGCCACGGCGACCCCGACGATGGTGAGTGGCAGGCTGTCCATCTCAGAACTTCACTCTCACGACGACCGCGATCCAGATCGAGCCGATGATCATCAGGATGGCGGCGACGACCAGGGCGAGGATGCCGAAGATGTTGCCGAAGAACGCGGCGGTGTAGGTGGGTTGGATCAGCGCGAAGAAGAGGAAGAGCGCGATCGGCAGCACGATGAGGATCGTGCCGGAGAGCCGCCCCTCGGCGCTGAGGGATCTCACCTGTCGACGCACCTGGTTGCGTTCGCGGATCGTCTTGCCGACCTGGTCGAGCACTTCCGCGAGGTTGCCGCCGGTCTCGGCGTTGATGCCGATGGCCTGGGCGACCCAATCGAAGTCCTTGCTCTGCATGCGATCGGCGACGACCGAGAGCGCCTCGGGGAGGGATCGTCCCAGGCGCGACTCATTCACGGCTCGAGCGAGCTCCTCGCTCATCGGCGAATCGGCTTCATTGGCCACTGACGCGATCGCCGTGGAGAGCCCGTGGCCCGCGCGCAGCGACCCGGCGATGAGCTGCACCGCGTCGTCGATCTGATCGGCGAACTTCGCACGACGCCGCGAGGTCCGGACGTTGAGCATCACCTTCGCGCCGATCGGGGTCAGGATGGCGAAGAACAGGCCGAGCGGGATCGAGGTGCCGTTCGCCAGGCCGAGCACCACGCCGAGCAGGCCGAGCACGCTCGCGAACGAGGCGACCACGATCAGGAACTGCGACGGCGGGGATGAGACCCCCGCCAGCTCGAGCGCCGCCTCGCCGAAGATCCGTCCGCGCCGACGTGAGGTCGCGGTATCGACCACGGCCGTGGCCTGTGCCGTGACCCGCCCGAGGAGCGAGACCTGCTCCACCCCCGGAGGGAGCCTTCGATCCCGAGCCACCCTCGGGGGCGGCGGCGCGATCACGAAGAACAGGCCGACGAGCAGCGCGAGCAGGCAGACGGCGAGGCCCACCACGAGGATGACGGGGCTCATTGGATCTCCCCGAGCAGGGCACGAAGATCGGGCCGGAACAATGCCGCCGGCAGGTCGATGCCCTGGTCGGCGATCCGCTCGGCGAACCGAGGGCGCACGCCGGTGGGCTCGATCCGACCGAGCAGTCTGCCGTCCGAGTCGTAGCCGGCGGAGTGGTCGAACGTGTAGGCGTCCTGCAGGGTGACGATGTCACCCTCCATGCCATGCACCTCGGTGATGTGCGTGACTCGACGCACGCCGTCCTTGTGACGGGTGATCTGCACGATGATGTCGATCGCCGAGGCGATCTGCTCGCGGATCGCGCGAAGCGGCAGGTCCATGCCAGCCATGAGCACGAGCGTCTCCATCCTCGAGATCGCGTCCCGCGGCGAGTTGGCGTGCACGGTCGAGATCGAGCCCTCATGACCGGTGTTCATGGCCTGCAGCATGTCGAGGCTCTCCGCGCCTCGGACCTCGCCGACGACGATGCGGTCGGGGCGCATGCGGAGCGAGTTGCGCACGAGCTCCCGGATGGTGATCTCGCCCCGTCCCTCGATGTTGGGGGGGCGTGACTCGAGGCGGACGACGTGATCCTGCTGCAGCTGCAGCTCCACCGCGTCCTCGATCGTGATGATCCGCTCGTCTCGCGGGATGAACGCCGACAGGACGTTGAGGAGCGTGGTCTTGCCGGTGCCGGTGCCGCCCGAGACGAGGATGTTCATCTTCGCGCGCACGGCTGCGTCGAGGACTGTGGTCGCCTCCCGCGTCAGCGTGCCGAAGCGGATGAGGTCCTCGCTCGTGTACGGCGTGCCCGCGAACTTGCGGATCGTGAGCGAGGAGCCGTTCACCGCAAGCGGCGGAATGATCGCGTTGACGCGGGAACCGTCGTCGAGTCGGGCGTCCACCAGGGGCGACGACTCGTCGATGCGACGTCCCACCCGCGAGACGATCCGCTCGATGACCCGCCGCAGCTGCGGCTCGCCGGTGAAGCGATGGGCGGTCTCGGTCAGTCGGCCGTTCCGTTCGACGTAGACCTGGTCGAATCGGTTGACCATGATCTCGCTGACGGTCGTGTCCTCGAGGAGCACCTCGAGCGGGCCATAGCCGAGCACATCGGCGCCGATCTCGTCGATGAGGCGGTTGCGCTCCGAGGTCGACAGCGCGAGCTGTTCGGCCGCGACGATCTCGCCGAGTTCGGCCCGGGCGATCTGGTGGAGCTGCTCCTCGGTGAGGGTCGAGTCGTTCAGGCGCGTTCCGATCCGCGCGAAGAGCTCCTCGGCCGCCTTCTCCTTCATCCCGGCGAGGGGATCGACTGCGGGAGCGTGACGCACCGGCGTTGCCGCGGGCGCCTGGAACAACGCCTCGGCGGATCCTTCGGCCTCGACGGGGATGGACGGCTCGGCGGGATGCGTCGGCGGAGCCACGGGAGGCGGAAGCTCGACCGTCTGCTGCGGGCTCCGAACCGAGTTCAGTCGTTCATTGAGATTCATCGGTTCGCCTTCGTTGGATCTTGCGTCGCTTCGGGGAGGCCTCGGGAGCGATCCGCTTCACCACGGAGCGGATCGCCTTCGCGGCGGGGTCGCGGGCGTCGTCATGGATGAGCGGGATGCCACGGTTGCTCGCGAGCAGCACCGCCGACGAGCGTGGCACCTCCACGTCGACCGGAGCTCCGAGGATCCGCTCCGCGTCTCGCACGGTGAGCCCGCTGCCTCGCTCACTCTGGTTGAGGACCACGTGGCGATTGCTCGGCATCAGGCCCACCGTGGTCAGCAACTCGAACTCGGTTCGCATGGCTCGGAGGCTGGGAACGCTCATGTTGGTGACGAACACGGCGTCGGTCACGTGCTCGAGCGTGGCGAGCGTGTGCTCGCCGAGCCCAGGAGTGGTGTCCACGACGACGTAGCGGAAGGATGTCCGGAGCCGCTCGATCAGGAGGCCGAGCGCGGCCGTCGAGATGGCGTCGCCCAGTTCGGGCGACGGGGCCCCGGCGACCACGAAGAATCCGGCGTCATGGTGGGTCAGCGAGGTCTTCAGGACGATCTCGTCGGCCGCCGCATCCGCGACGGCGTCGACGATCGTGCGGTCGGGTTCGAGCGAGAGGGCCGTGGCGATGTCGCCGAACTGCAGGTCGGCGTCGACGAGGACGACGGAGTTCGGCGCGATCTCGGCGAGCCCCGTGGCGAGATTGATCGACAGGGTGGTCTTGCCCTGGCCGCCCTTCGGCGCGACGACCGCGATCGCCTCGGTCCGTGTGCCGGCTTCGAGCGGCGGGAAGTCCCACGTCGGCACCGGTGGCGCCTGGGTGAGCTCGTCGTATGCCACGACGTCTCCACCGGTCAGCGCATCGAATGGGGTCTCGACTGCCTGCCGAACGGGATCGGCAAGGTGCGCCGCCACGGCCGCTGGCGGCTCGAAGTCGCGCGACGATGCCTTGCCGTGCTGGACGAGCCATGCCGACAGGCGCTCGATCAGCTCGAGCGTCGTCTCGTCGGAGGCATCCGGGCTGAGCACCGCGTGCAGGGCGAGTTCGTCGACCCAGTCCTCCAAGTCGGAGCGCTGCTCCCTGACGACGATGAGGCCGACGTCGGGATGCCGCGAGGTGAGCTCCTCGGCCAGCCCGTGGGTCTCCTCGTAGTTGAGGACGGGCCCGAGCAGCGCGATCCTCGGTGTTCCATCGACCCGATCGACGACGGAGGAGGCGCCGAACGTCAGGAACTCACCGGTCACGACATCGAGGCGCGCGCCGAGGAGCGACCGGAGACGGGACTCGTATTCGGCGGAACGACTGACGAGAAGGAACGGAGTCACTGGAACGCGTTGCCCAGGTCGACCGGGGACGAGCCGCCGGTGTCGGTCGCGTCGTTCTGGAGGGTGAGCCACATGTCCGCGTAGTGGTGTTGCCCATCCTCGCCCTCGGAGAACCACACCCAGCGTTCGACGTCGTGGGTCGAGAGCGCAATGGTAAGCATGATCGCCGCCGTCGGATCCTGCTCGGTCGCTTCAGGATCGGCTTCGGAGTCCCGGAGGGAAACCCCCTGGACGCGCGTCACGAGGACGCCATTGAAGGCGAACTGCGATGTGTAGGCAGGGACCACGACCTGCCCGTTGGCGTCTTTTCGCTCGGGGACGGTTCCGACCATCCCGATGCGGTCGCCCGCGACGATGGCCCCACCGACGACTCGGTCGGCCGGCAGCGTGAACGAGACGAGCTGCATGCCGGCAGGAACCGGCACGTCACCGCGCGCCGCCAGCTCGAGGGGGTCGATGAATCGCGCCTCGAGGAGCTGCTCGCCGGGAAGGATGGTGGCGTCGCTCACGAGGCCCGCCAGGTCCGCGAGGTCGGTGACCGCGCCTGGTGCGACATTGCGTTGTGGAAGGGAGTCGACCTTGACGAAGTCGGCGATCCCGTCGCCGGAGGTTCCCTCGGGGATCTCCTCCGCGACGATGTAGACGTCGGTGGTCGTGGCGCCGTCGGCAGCCCTGGCGTCCGCTCCGCGCACGTAGGCGATGAGCACGAATGCGCCGAGCCCGGCGAGCATGAGCGCGACGATCGCGCCGATGATTCGGGTCTTCATGAGTTTCCTGTTTCGTATGTAGGGTTTCGGAACGTTCAGCCCATGAGGCGGACGATGCTCAAGCCGCCCGAGGGTCCTTGACCGAGGACGAAGTCCTCGCCGAGATCGACGTACTTGACGAAGTACCCCTGGATGCCCTTCGAGTTGCCCTGGTTGGGCACGTTCGGCAGCAGCGGAGATCCGCCGCAGTACTGCGCGGAGCCCGCGCCGCCGGTCTTGACGCCGGTCAGCTTGAAGGCCGCGAACCTCGAGATCCTGAATGTCGCGTTGGCTCCCGAGCCGGTGGTGGAGGAGTAGAGCGGAATGAGGAGGGTCTCGCAGAGCCGCTGGGCGAGGATGCTCGACGAACAGCCGTTCTTGTTCGGGTTCGGCTGCACGCCCACCTCACCGCCCACCGTCGCATTGATGCTGATGGTCGCCGAGCAGTTCGTGCCGTCGAGCCACCCGAAACCGCCGGGAGCGCCGTTGGCGCACGGTTCACCCGTGCTGCCGTTGTTGATCAGCAGCCACGCTCGCGTCGGATTCGTGGCATTCGCGTCCTGGGGTGGGAGATCGTTGAACTCGCATTCAGCGATCGTGAGGGCGATCTCGGTGGTCCCCGAGACGGGCGTGCCCCATTCGGCGCTCGCTCGAGCGCGAACCGTGGTGTCCGCCTGCTGCTGGAACAGCGAGGCGAACGGATGAGGGACCCCATTGCCGTTCGGCGACGAGGCCTCGACGGTGACGTTGCCGCTGCTCGCGTTCGCGGTCAGTGACGCGATCGCAGCCGCGGACTGCCCGTCGTTGGCGTTCGACCCGGCGATGCCGGTCGCGAGGCCGCCCGCCCCGGCGGTGCACGTGGTGCCGCGCTTCGCGCAGTCCTGTGCCACCGCCAGCGCGGCGGCGTCGGCACCGTTCTGCAGCTCGACCTTCTCCCAGTACAGCAGGCCGGAATCGCCGACGAACGCGAGCGTGACGAGCAGCGGCACCATGATCAGCGCGAAGGTGATGGCCGTGGCGCCGCGCTCATCGCGCGGACGTACTCTCAACCGCCGCATCGCATCGTTCCTCTCGCCGAGAGCTGGTTGCCGCCCGCCAGGCCCTGCACGAAGCCGGTCAGGTCGGTGATCGGAGTTTCGACGAGCACCGTCGCGGTCGAATCGGCGGCCGTCGTGCACGGCGTGACGACGGTGAACGTGATCGCCGTGGAGACCAGGTTGGCTGCCCTGGCTTGCGCTTCCGTGACGGGGTTCGGACTGGTGTCACGATTGTGGATCGCGTAGTACCGCACTCCCTCGCGAGCGGCGTTGCTCACAGAGAGCTGCTGGTTGAACACCCATCCGAGATCGACGAGCGCGAAGACGAGCAGGAGCAGCAGCGGGAGGACGAGTGCGAACTCGACCGCCGCTGCGCCCCTCTCGGACCGATGTCGGGCCATCGGTTGCTCCAATCTTGACCGTTGCGCGTCGACCGCGCCCATCGAGGGCGCGGTCGGCGCGCAACGAGGGTCGAGACGACGAATCCAGTCCGACTAGAGCCGGCTCACGATGTCGGTGTTCACGAAGTTCGTGACGGCGGGTGCGATCAGCGCGAGCGCTCCGACGATCGCGATCGAGGCGACGCCGATGATGAGCGCGTACTCGGTGGCGGTTGCGCCTTCCTCGTCAGCACGGAGCGAGTTGATGCGCGCAACGGCGCGCGAGTATGCCTTGAGCATGATGAATCCTTCGGGTTCGGGACGTGCTCCCCGGCGGGTACCGGGGGGTGGGTTCCGCCGGCGGGTACCAGCGGATGATCGAAGGTAACCGTGCATTCTCGCGGCGAACATGCCCCCCTTCGGGGGATGTCAGCGTTTGCAGCGCAGCAATATCGAGGAATCCCCGGAATTCCGCGCAAGTTCGGAGCTTCAACCCCCCGGTCTGGGGGTAGGGACGTGTACCCCGAATGGACTATGACCCGATGACGAGCACGGCGATCAATGCCCCCGCGAGCATCGACGGGCCGAACGGGATCGAGCCCCGAAGGGTCACGCGCCGCAGCAGGAGGGCGACGATCGCCACGACTCCGCCGACCACGAACGCGGCGAGCAGCGCGATGAGCCAGGCGGTGAGGCCGAACCATCCGAGCAGCAGGCCGATGACCAGGGCGAGCTTCACGTCCCCCATGCCCATCGACGCCGGGGAGATCAGCGCGAGGAGGAAGTAGACCGCGAACATCGCCGCCGAGCCGATCACGGCCCAGAGCAGCGACATCCACGCACCCGTGGCCCACGAGGCCGGCACGAGCAGCAGCGCGACCGCGGCGAGCGTGGGGAAGATCACCGCGTTCGGCAGGCGCTTCTCGGCGAGGTCGACGAGGGTCAGCACGGTGGCGGATGCCGCGAAGACGAGCAGCGCGGGGAGGATCCACGTGAGCCCGAAGCGAAGCGCGAGGGCGGCGAAGGTCGCGGCGGTGACCGTGCTGGCCGCGATGCGCACGGTGCGCAGCGGCATCCGCTCGCTCGACCGCTCATCCATCATCGACCGCCGGGTCCACGCCGCGAGCGGCCACCAGCCGAGCGCACCGCCGACCACGAACGCCCCCACGGCGGTGACGAGGGTGGCGAGCGGCATGATGTGCAGCGTAGCGGCAGCCGCGGCATCCGCTCGTCGGTCCTGCACAGCTCCGCCCACCGACGAGACGCTGTCCATCGACACGGCGCCGCCGGCCTGACAGGCTGGAACCCACGACGAACGAGGGGGAACCATGGGCGTTGAGGCCGAGCGCACGTATGACGCGGTGACGCGCGAGATGCTGGTCGACGAGGACTACGACGTGGACTTCACCCCCGACGGGCTGCTCGTGCACGGCCTGCTGTTCGCGTTCCTCGACGGCGACGACCTGGTCGTCGAGCTGCCCGAGGCTCGTTCGGGCGACCTGCGCGAGCGCGGCATCGCGACGCCCTTCACGGGCACGCACGGCGGTCCGAGCCGCAACTGGGTGCGGGTCGCCGACCGCGAGCTGTGGTCGGAGCTCGCCCGCGAGGCGCACACGTTCGTGGGCGAGCCTCCCGTCGGACGGCAGTCCTAGGCGGGGCGCCGGAAGCCTGAGCCAGTCCGCTCAGCCCTGCTCGAGCCGTGCGTACGCCTCGAGCAACTTCTGCGCGTGCGACGCCCCCTCGGCCTCCAGCGCCGAGCGCATCTCCTTCAGTGCGCTCTCACCCTGCGGCAGCGGCGGCAGCAACGGCACGTCGCGGTCGCTGATGAGCTGGATGACCGTCGGGCGGTCCGCGGCGAGCGCCCGCGACCAGGCGTCGTCGATCTCGTCCGGGGTGTCGACGATGATGCCCCGCATGCCGAGCAGCTCGGCGTAGCGCGCGAACGGGAAGCCGGGCAGCGCCTGGCTGGTCTCGAACCGCGGCGCACCCTCGACCTCGCGCTGCTCCCAACTGACCTCGGCGAGGTCGCCGTTGTCGAGCACGAGCACCACGAAGCGCGGGTCCGCCCATGACGGCCAGCGATCGGCCACGGTGATGAGCTCGGCGATCCCGGCCATCTGCATGCCGCCGTCGCCGGCGAGCACCACGACCGGGCGATCCGGCGACGCGAGCTTGGCGGCCAGGCCGTACGGCACGCCGCAGCCCATGCTCGCCAGCGTGCTCGAGAAGTGCACGTCGACCCCGGGCGGCACGCGCAGCTGCCGGGCGTACCAGTACACGACGCTGCCGACGTCGAGGGCGACGAGGGCGTCCTCGGGCAGGTGGGTGTTCAGGGCCCGGATCGCGTACTCGGGGTTCACCGGGTCGGCAGCCACCTCTGCGCGGGCCTCGCTGATGCGCCGCCACCCCGACACGAGCTCGCGCACGCGGGTGCGCCACGCATCCACGTCGGCCCGTGGCATCCGCTCGGCCAGCATCTTCACCGTCTCGCCGGCGTCGCCGACGAGGCCGACCTCGATCGGATACCGCCGCCCGACCGCCCGGCCGTCGAGGTCGATCTGCACCGCCCGTGCCTGCCCCGGCGCCGGGTAGAACTCGGTCCACGGATCGCTCGACCCCACGATGAGCAGCGTGTCGCACTCGGCCATGACCCGCGCGCTCGCGGTGGTGCCGAGGTGGCCCATGGTGCCGGCGACGAACGGCAGCGACTCGTCGACGTAGGGCTTGCCGAGCAGGCTCGTGACCACGGCGGCGCCGATCCGGTCGGCGAACGCCACCACCTCGTCGGCGCACGCGCGGGCGCCCTGGCCGAGCAGCACCACGGGCTTCGCCCCGCTCGAGAGCACGGATGCCGCGGCATCCACGTCATCGGATGCCGGGACCACGCGCGGCGGCCGGTACTCCGCCGCCGTGGTGACGTGGCCGTGCTCCCCGCTCGGCTCGACGGCCGGGGAGGTCTGCACGTCGTGCGGCACGATGACGACGGTCGGCGTGCGGGTCGCGAGGGCGGTGCGGAACGCCTGGTCGATCGCGGCGGGCACCTGCTCGGGCGCGACGACGGTGGTGGCGTACTGCGCGGCGACGTCGGCGAACAGCCGCTCGAGGTTGACCTCCTGCTGGTACTCGGAGCCCAGCACCGACCGCACCTGCTGGCCGACGAGGGCGACGACGGGCGCCCCGTCGAGCTTCGCGTCGTAAAGGCCGTTCAGCAGGTGGATCGCGCCAGGCCCCTGCGTGGCGGCGACCACGCCGACCCGGCCGGTGTACTTCGCGTGCGCGGTCGCCATGAACGCCGCGTTCTCCTCGTGCCGCGCCTGCACGAAGGCGGGGCCGTCATCCGAGCGCCGCAGCGCGTCCATGACCCCGTTGATGCCGTCGCCGCTGTAGCCGAAGATGCGATCGACCCCCCAGTCGCGCAGGCGCGACACGATCACGTCGGCGACGGTCTGCTGGTCCTCACCCGCTGAATCCCCCATGCCGCCACGCTAGGCGGGCACCCCCACCCGAGGCAGGGCCTTGACAGCGCCGGAGGGCGAGCCGTGCGTCCGGCCCTACTCCTCGCCGCGCGAGATGCCGACCATCTCGTCGCGGGGCACGACCTTGATGCGCACGCGACCCTCGGCCGAGCCGAGCGCCTGCTCGTGCTCGTCGAGGCGGTGCCACCCGTCGAGGTCGGTCCACTCGATGCCACGCGACTCGAGCAGCTCGATCACCGACTCCTCGGAGGGCGACTCGGGCCGCCACCAGTTGCCGAGGTCGTTGATGACGTGCTTGATCGTCTCCATCGCGTCGGACTTGGTGTGCCCGATGAGGCCGACGGGGCCGCGCTTGATCCAGCCGGTGGCGTAGACGCCGTACATCTGGCGCGGCTCGCCGGACTCCTTGTCGCGGATGAGCACCTGGCCCTCGTGGTTCGGGATGACTCCGAACCGCTTGTCGAAGGGGATGCCGGGCAACGGCGAACCGAAGTAGCCGACGGCGCGATACACCGCCTGCACGGGAAGCTCGCGGATCTCGCCGGTGCCGACGACACCGCCT
The DNA here is from genome assembly GCF_009720255.1 of Agromyces humi. Lineage (GTDB taxonomy): Bacteria > Actinomycetota > Actinomycetes > Actinomycetales > Microbacteriaceae > Agromyces > Agromyces humi. The sequence continues at coordinate 18,093 of NZ_WJSP02000027.1, forward strand.
GCGCCGTCGGGCGCGGTGCGCTCCCAGCGGATGCCGCCGACGCGGCCGGTGCCGTCGTCGAGGATCGCGAGCGGCTTGGCGAAGAAGTGCAGGTGCAGGCGGCGGGAGGCCTGGCCGACCTCGCGCTGGCGCCACTGGTTCAGCACCTTGTCGATCACGAAGACCTGCTTGTTGCCGGCGACGGCGGCGCGAGCCGCGTCGTCGTAGTCGAAGTCCTCGTCGTAGACGATCATGTCGACGTCGCGCAGCTCGCCGAGCTCGCGCAGCTCGAGGGGCGTGAACTTCACGGAGGTGGGGCCACGTCGGCCGAAGACGTGCACGTCGGTCACGGGCGACGCAGCGAGCCCGGCGGCGACGTTGGCCGGGATCTCGGTCGGCATCAGGTCTTCGACGTGCTTGGCGAGGATGCGCGAGACGTCGAGCGCCACGTTGCCGTTGCCGATGACCGCGACCTCGCGGGCCTCGAGGGGCCAGGTACGAGGGAAGTCGGGGTGCCCGTCGAACCAGCTCACGAACTCGGCCGCGCCGTAGGAGCCCTCGAGGTCGATGCCGGGCAGGTTCAGCGAGGCGTCGCGCACGGCGCCGGTGGCGAAGATCACCGCGTTGTAGTGCTTCTTCAGGTCGTCGAGCGTGATGTCCTCGCCGAAGCGCACGTTGCCGAAGATGCGGATGTCGCCGCGGTCGAGCACCTCGCGCAGGGCCGTGATGATCCCCTTGATGCGCGGGTGGTCGGGAGCGACGCCGTAGCGCACGAGCCCGTACGGCGCGGGCAGGTGATCGAACAGGTCGATCGAGACATCGAAGTTCCGCTCGGCCTTCAGCAGGATGTCCGCGGCGTAGATGCCCGCGGGGCCCGCCCCGACGATCGCGAGTCGCAGCTTGTTCACGTGCCTGGGTCTCTCCATCAGCTCTGTCGCTCCACGATCGTCTCGGCGAATCGCGTGAGCGCCTTCTTCACGCTGCCCTCGGGCAGCGGCGCGAGCGCCGCAACGGCCTCGTGCGCCCACCGGTGGGCCTCAGCGAGCGTAGCGCGGGTGGCCTCGTGCTCGCGGAGCTCGGCGACGATCGCGTCGACGGTCCCCTTCGACGGCACGATGCGCGACGCCAGCGTATTGGTGTCGTGGGGGTCGAAGCCGTTGCCGGCCTGCGGCACGACGATGACGTCGCGTTCGATGCGCTCCAGCAGGTCGGCGGATGCCGCGTCGGCCCGTGCCAGCTCGGCGAGCCGCAGCAGCGGCAGCGTGACGACGCCGGCGCGCAGGTCGGTGCCGGGCACCTTGCCGGTCTCCTCGGGCTGCGGCGACAGGTCGATGACGTCGTCGATGAGCTGGAACGCCACGCCGATCTTCTCGCCGAACTCGACGATGGGCTTCTCGAAGGTCGGATCGGCGCCTGAGAAGATGATGCCCGACTGCGCGGCGGCCGCGATGAGCGACCCCGTCTTGTCGGCGAGCACCTGGATGTAGTGCGCGATGGGGTCTTCGCCGTCGGCCGGGCCGACCGTCTCGTGCAGTTGGCCGAGCACCAGGCGCTCGAACGTGTCGGCCTGCATGCGGATGGCGCGTTCGCCGAGGCTCGCCATGAGCTGGCTGGCGCGGGCGAAGAGCAGGTCGCCCGTGAGGATGGCGACGGAGTTGCCCCATACGGCATGCGCGCTCGGCACACCCCGGCGGCGTTCGGAGTCGTCCATCACGTCGTCGTGGTACAGCGAGCCGAGGTGCGTGATCTCGATGGCCTCGGCCGCGGTCACCACGTCGTCGGTGATGCCGGCGCCGAGCTGCGCGGTGAGCAGCGTCAGCATGGGTCGCACGCGCTTGCCCCCGGCTTCGAGCAGGTAGCGCGTCGAGACATCCGCGATCGAATCGGCGAAGCTCACCTCGTGCACCAGGCCGGCCTCGACCCGCTCGATGCCCGCGTCGATCGCCTTGGCCATGGCTCGGTCGGCGGATGACGCGAAGACGCGTTCGCTCAGGCCGAGGTTGGCGGCGAGCGCGGAGCCGCGACGTGCGACCGGATGGCTCGGATTCACGCTGTCCAGCCTACCGGTGCGGTTCCTGTGAGCCGTGTCGATGACGGCGAACAGGCAGGGGCGGATTCGCCGTTCAGGCGAGCGGCTTCCGGGCGCGATGCAGCGCGACGACGCCCATGGTGAGGTTGCGCCACTGCACGTCGACCCAGCCGGCCTCGCGGATCCATCCGGCGAGGGTGGGCTGGTCGGGCCACGCATTGATCGACTCGTTGAGGTACTCGTAGGCGGTGTCGTTCGAGCTCGACGCTCGCACGAGCGGCGGCATCACGTAGCGCTGGTAGGCGTGGTATCCGGCGCGCACGACGGCGACCGGCGGGTGCGAGAACTCGCAGATCACGAGTCGCCCACCGGGCTTGGCGACGCGGAAGAACTCGGCGAGCGCGAGCTTCGGCTCGTTCACGTTGCGCAGGCCGAAGGAGATCGTGACGGCGTCGAACTCGTCGTCGCCGAACGGCAGCTTCGTGGCATCCGCCTCGACGAAGACGAGGTTGGGCACGCCGGCCTGACGACGACGGCCGACCTCGATCATGCCGGGCGAGAAGTCGGCGGCGACGACGGATGCCCCCGACTTCGCGAGGCTCGCGCTGGACGTGCCCGTGCCCGCGGCGACGTCGAGCACCCGCTCCCCCCGCCTCGGAGCGACCGCCCGGGTGGTGGCGACACGCCAGAGCGGCGCGTTGCCCACGGAGAGCACGGTGTTCGTGCGGTCGTACCGGGCGGCGACGCGGTCGAACATCGCCGACACCTCTGAAGGGTCCTTGCCGAGGTCTGCGCGCGTCATCCCTCGATTCTACGGCGCCGTCCAGGGGGCGGACCGGGGGCTCAGCCTGCGAGATCGCTGGATGCGTCCATGCATCGGAATGCATCCGGATGCCGCCGCGTTCCGTATCACTGGACATCAACGAGGCGGGCGAGGCCCGCGAGGAGGAGATCCATGAAGGCCATCTGGAACGGTGCGGTGATCGCGGAGTCCGACGCCACGGTCGTGGTCGAGGGCAACCATTACTTCCCGCGCGAGGCGCTCGACCCGCGCTACTTCGCGCCGAGCGAGAACCACAGCGTGTGCCACTGGAAGGGCACCGCCGACTACTTCCACGTCGAGGTCGACGGCAAGCGCAACCCGAACGCCGCCTGGACCTACCCCACGCCCTCCCCCGCCGCCGCCGAGATCGCCGACCACGTCGCGTTCTGGCACGGCGTGGAGGTCGTCGCGGCCTGAGCGCCGGCCGCATCCCCGGGACGTAGGCTGGTGCGGTGATTCACCCGGATGCCACGGGGCTCGTCGACACCCGCCCCGGTCCCGCCGAGCCGGCCGCCGCCGCGGTCGACGCTCGCGCCGCGGACGCGTCCGCGGCCGCGTCCCG
>NZ_WJSP02000270.1 GCF_009720255.1 Agromyces humi
CGGGCGCGCAGCGCGTCGGCCGCTCCGAGCAGCGTGCCGGCGCGCTCGAGGTCGCCGGTCGTGGCCACCGACGCGCTCACCCCCTCCAGCGCGAACGCGATCCCGTTGTCGTTCTGCAGCCGCACGGCGAGATCGAGGTTGCGCAGGAACGCCTCGCTCGCGTCCTGGCCGAGGGCGAGTTGCGCCCACCCCACCTGGGTGAGCGCGATGCTCTCCACGAACATGTCCTGCGCCCGCACCGCCTCGTCGAGCGACTGCTCGAACAGCGTCATCGCACCGGCCAGGTCGCCGCGCTGCAGCCGGATGCGCCCGAGCGCGCCCCGGTACAGCGCGTCGAAGCTCGGGTCCCGGCCGCCTTCGAGGTCGAGCGCCGCACGCTGGCGGGCCTCCGCGAGCTCGAGGTCGGGCGGTTCCACCGACATGTAGGCGAGCGACAGCACCGTCAGGGTCAGGCCCTCCCCGAACTCGTCCCCGATCTCCCGGAAGAGCCGGACGCTCTGCTCCAGCTTCTCCGTGCTGATCTCCGCATCCGTCTGCCACAGCGAGACCCACGAGGGGAACGCGAGCAGGATGGCCCGAGTGCGCGTCGAGAACGGTCGGGCCGCCGCGAGGAGGTCCTCCGTCCACGTCTTCGCCTCGGGGAGGTAGCTTCGGATCCACCAGTACAGCAGCAGCCGCCACACGGCGTCCGCGACCGCATCCACCTCGTCGACGGCGATGAGGTGCCGGAAGGCGGCGCGCAGGTTGTCGCGCTCCGCCTCGAGGCGGTCGAGGGCGGCCACCTGGGTCGCCCCGCGCAGCAGCGGCTCCATCCGGGCTGCGAGGCGCGCGTAGTGGTCCGCGTGCGCGCGGCGCGCTGCTGCGGCATCCGGATCCCGGTCGAAGCGGGCCGCTGCGATCTCCCGCACCGGCACCAGCATCGAGAAGAGTGGCACGTCGGCGTCGCCGTGCTGGCGCAGCAGGCTCCCGTCGACGAGCTCGAGCAGGGTGCCGAGCAGGTCGGTCGCCCACGGGGCGCCTGCGGTCACCGCCTCGACCGCGTCGAGGCTGAAGTCACCGGCGAAGACGCCGAGGCGCACGAACATCGCCCGGGCGTCGTCGCCGAGCAGGTCGATGCTCCACTCCACGGTCGCCTCGATGGTGCGCTGGCGCTCGGGCACGTCGCGCGCAGCGGTGACGAGCAGCGGCAGCACGCGATCCAGCCGCGCGCGCATGGCGGCCGGGGTGAGCGCGCGGATGCGGGCCGACGCGAGCTCGATGGCCAGGGGCACGCCCTCGAGCGCGCGGCAGATGTGGACGACGTCCGCCGCGTTCTCGGGCGTCACCTCGAACCGGGGGTCGGCTGCCCGTGCGCGGTCCCGGAAGAGGCGAACCGCGGGGGCGGCGAGGATCTCGTCGACGGTCGCGTCGTCGGCCGGATCGGCGAGGTCGGGCGGCAGGGCGAGCGGCTCGACGTCGAAGACCTGCTCGCCGCGCACCCTGAGCCGCGCACGACTCGTCACGAGGAACGTCGCGCCGGGCACGTCGGTGAGCAGCGTCACGAGGTCGCGCGCGGCATCGAGCACCTGCTCGAAGTTGTCGAGCACGATCAGGTCGCGCCGTCCGGCCCGGGCGATGCCCAGCTGCTCGGAGAGCGGGCGGTCACCGGCGTCGCGCACGCCGAGTTCACGGGCGATGGCCGGGAGCACGTCCGCGGGGTCGCGCACGTGCTCGAGAGTCACGAACGTCACCCGGTCGAAGGGCGGCCCCGCCTGGTGCGCCACCTCGATCGCGAGGCGGCTCTTGCCGATGCCGCCAGGACCGACGAGCGTGATCAGCCGCTGGGCGTCGTCGGCGAGCCAGGTGAGCAGGGCCGTCACCTCGAACTCCCGTCCCACCGCCTCGGTGTACGGGGCGGGGATGCGTCCGGTCGGTGCGGTGGCGGCGGGCCCGGCGGCGGCGGATGCCTCGTCGCCGGCGACCCCAGCTCCGGACGCGCGCCCGCCCCGCGACGCGTCGAACCGCTCGGCGAGCAGTGTGGCGAGGTCGGACTCGATCAACTCCGCCAACTCGTCGGCGGTCGAGAAGGGCGTGTACGAGGCGGTGCCGTCGTCCCGGATCCGGCCGAGGAGCTCGGCCAGGCGTTCCTCTCGCTCGCCGGCCCGCTTCACGTAGATGAGCTTCGGCATGTCGCCGGGCGCGAGCCGGTACTCGTCCTCGAGCCCCGAGACCTCCTCGCCTGGTGCGATCCATCCGTACTGCTGCCCGTACACGCCCACGAACACATCGCTCTGGCCGAGGTAGGCGCGGTAGAGGTCGCGCGGCGGGTGCGGCCTCGCGCCGAGCTCGAACATCACCGGCGCCAGCCGCAGCCGCTCGATCGCCGTCCGGGCCGCCCGTCGTTCGGGCTCGAGCTCCTTCAAGGTCGAGCTCACGAAGACGCGCAGCCGCTGGTCGGGGGTGCGGATGGACGCCGCGGTGGTCATGCGCGCACGTCCGTCGCGCGAGGAGTGCCCGCGGCGGCGCCGACCGCCTCGCGGCCGAGCGCGAGCTCCAGCACGGCACTTCGCGGCATCCGTCGACCCACGACGCGTGCCGCCTCGAACTCCGCGGCGCGGTCGGTGGTGAGGACGGTGTCGACGAACGACTGGTACGTCACGTACGAACGCTGGTCGTTGATGCCCGTGCGGGCCCGCAAGGCGTCGGCGGCACCGAGGAGCAGGCCGGCGCGCTCGATATCGTCCGAGGCGGCCGCGCATGCGGCGAGTCCCTCGAGCGCGTAGGCGTCGCCGTCGTCGTTCCTCAGGAGGAGCGAGAGCTCCAGCGCACGCGCGAACGGCTCGGGGTGCGATTCGCCCGCCGCGAGACGAGCCCATCCGACCTGCGTCAGCACGAGGATCTCGGCGAACCGGTCGGCAGTGCGCTCGGCGATTCGCCGGGCACGGTCGTAGCAGTCCGTCGCGCCGGCGAGATCACCGCGGAGGAGGAGGACGCGTCCGAGCCCCGAGAGGAACAGCGAGTGGAAGGTCCCGTCACGTTGCACGGCGTCCAGCCCGAGGGCCGAACGCTGTCGCGCTTCGGCACGGTCGAGGTCGGCAGGGGTGACCGACATGTACGACAGCGACGCGATCGAGAGGGCGAGCCCCTCGCTGAACTCGTCGCCGATCGTGCGGAACAGCTGGACGGCCTCTTCCACGGGCTCGGTCGTGATCTTCGCATCCGGCTGGAAGAGCGCGACCATCGACGAGAACGCGAGCGCGACCGCGCGGGTGCGTGGTGACAGCGGTCGACCCGATCCGAGCACGATCTCCATCCAGGCCTTCACCTCATGCAGCAGTCCCCGGATCCACCAGTAGAGGAAGAGCCGCCAGACGGCATCGGCGACGACGTCGACCTCGCCGATCGCGATGAGATGGCGGAACCCCGCCCTGATGTCGTCGCGCTCCGCCTCGAGTCGATCGAGTGCGGCCGGCTGGGTCTCGCCGCGGAGCACCGACTCGGTTGCGGAGGCGAGGCGCACGTAGAACTCGCCATGCGCGCGCCGTACCGCATCGGCACCGGGATCGTCGGAGAACCCGGCGGCGGCGACCTCGCGAACCGGTACGAGCATGGAGAAGAGGGACAGGCCATGGTCGTCGTGCTGCCGCAGGAGGCTGCCGTCGACGAGCTCGAGGATGGTGCCGAGCAGGTCGGCGGCCCATGGTTCGCCGGCCGTGACGGCCTCCACGGCATCCAGGCTGAAGTCGCCCGCGAAGACCCCCAGCCGCACGAACAGCGCGTGCGCGTCCGCGCCGAGCAGGTCGATGCTCCATTGCACGGTCGCCCGGATCGTCCGCTGGCGTTCGGGCACGTCCCGCGCCGCGGTGGCAAGCAGCGGCAGCACCCGGTCCAGGCGTGCGAGCATGGCGGCGGGCGTGAGAGCCCGGATGCGGGCGGCGGCGAGCTCGATCGCCAGTGGAACGCCCTCGAGCGCGCGGCAGATGCGGGCCACATCCTCGACGTTGTCATCGGTCACGTCGAACCTCGGATCGGCGGCGCGCGCGCGATCGCGGAACAGCTGCACGGCCGGCGACCCCAGGATGATCCCGATCGGCGCTTCGGAGGGCTCGGGTGGCAGGCCGAGGGGCTCAACGTCGAAGACCTGTTCTCCGCGCACGCGCAACCGGACCCGGCTCGTCACCAGGAAGGTCGCACCGGGCAGGTCGGTCAGCAGCGAGAGGACGTCGGGGGCGGCATCGACGATCTGCTCGAAGTTGTCGAGCACGATGAGGTCGCGGCGTCCGGCCCGCGCGATGCCGAGTTGCTCGGTCAGTGGGGCGTCGCCCGAGTCGCGCACCCCCAGCTCACGGGCGATCGCACCCAGCACCTCATGGGGGTCACGGACCTGCGCCAGTGCGACGAAGGTCACCCGGTCGAACCGCGCCCCAGCGTTGCGGGCGACCTCGATCGCGAGGCGGCTCTTGCCGATTCCGCCCGGACCGACGAGCGTCACCAGTCGTCGTGAGTCCTCCCCGAGCCACCCGAGAAGGGTCGCGACATCCCCCTCGCGGCCGACGGCGTCGGAGAAGGGCACCGGGAGGCGGCCCGCGGGCGAGGGTTGCGCCGTCGTCGCCGTCGCCCCGGTCGTCGCCGTCGCCGTCGCTGTTCCATCCGGTGCCTGCGTCGCCGCCGGCCGTGAGGCGTCGAACCGTTCGGCGAGCAGCGTCGCGAGGTCCGCCGTCACGAGCTCGGCCAACTCGTCCGCGCTCGAGAACGGCGTGTACGAGGCGGTGTCGTCGTCGCGGATGCGGGCGAGCAGGCCGCCGAGCCGCTCCTCCCGCTCGGCCGGCTGCTTCACGTAGATCAGCTTCGGCATGTCGGCGGACGCGAGGCAGTACTCATCCTCCAGGCCCGAGATCTGCTCTCCTGGCGCGACCCATCCGTACTCCTGCCAGTAGATGCCGACGAACACGTCGCTCTGGTCGAGGTAGGCGCGGTAGAGCTGTCGTGGCGGGTGCGGCCTCGCGCCGAGCTCGAACATCACCGGCGCGAGCCGCAGCCGCTCGATCGCCGTCCGGGCCGCCCGTCGTTCGGGCTCGAGCTCCTTCAAGGTCGAGCTCACGAAGACGCGCAGCCGCTGGTCGGGGGTGCGGATCGACGGCCCGGCAACCATCAGGTCACCGGCTCGACGGACGGCGCTCGGTCCGCCTCGGCCGGCGCTGCCTCGGCCGCCCCGGCCTCCTCGGCCTCG
>NZ_WJSP02000271.1 GCF_009720255.1 Agromyces humi
ATGGCGAGCGTGAACAGGCCGCGATCGGGGTCGTGCAGCGCGCCGAGGTCGTCGACGAGGCGCCCGAGGTCCCGCCGCCGCCGCCCGACGCGGGCCCCGCGTCATCCGATGGTCCTGCAGCGAACGGCACCGACGCGGCATCCGTCACCGCACCAGCCGCCTCCGGCGCAGCATCCGTCGACGCCTCGTCACCCGAGGCGATCGAGAAGCTCGCGCAACGGCTCTACGGCCCACTCGTGCGACGACTGAAGGCCGAGCTGCTGCTCGATCGGGAACGCCGCGGCATCCGGATCGACGGAATCTAGACGAGAGAGGGAGTGCGATGACGACCGAGGACACCGATATCGCCGTCGGGGTGAGCTACGTCGTGAAGATCGACGGGGAGTCGCTCGGCGCGTTCTCGAGCTGCGACGGGCTCGGCGTCGAGGTCGTGCTCGAGTCGCGCGAGGAGGGCGGCAACAACGCCTACGTCTGGCAGCTGCCCACCCGGCTGAAGTTCTCGAACGTGAAGCTGTCGCGGCCGCTCGGCAAGGGCAGCTCCCAGCCGATCCTCGGGTGGATCGCGCGGGCGCCGCGGATCGCGCCCAGCCAGGCCGAGATCCAGGCGCGCAACGCCGCGGGCACCCCGATCGCCACCTGGCACCTCGAGCAGGTCATCCCGGTGCGATGGACCGGCCCCTCCCTCACGAACGACCAGCCCAAGGTGCTCACCGAGACCCTCGAGCTCGCCCACCACGGCATCAAGGCCGACCCGCCGGGGAACTGAAGGAGGCCGACATGCCCGTCACCAAGACCGAGGCCGCGAGCGAGACCCTCACGCACGCGGAGCTCGAGCTGCGCGAGCCCGGGAAGACCCCCGGCGTGCCGGGCGCGCCCATCGGCACGATCGCCTTCCAGCTCAACCCCAAAGAGCTCACGATGACGAAGACGGCGAGCTGGAAGTCGGAGAAGCAGAAGAAGGCCACGTCAGCCCCGCCCGCGACCTACCAGGGCCCCGAGGCGCAGAAGCTCAGCGTCGAGATGTTCTTCGACGACACCCGCGGCGGTGGCGGCGATTCGGTTGTCACGCGCGTCGAGAAGCTCTTCTCCGCCTGCGTGCCGACGAAGGACTCGCAGCGCGGCGACACCCCGTCGGCGCCGTGGGTGCAGTTCAAGTGGGGCGTGCTCGTCGGCTTCGTCGGCTACATCAAGTCCGTGTCGGCGAAGTACACGCTCTTCTCGCCGAGCGGCACGCCGCTGCGCGCGGTCTGCACCGTCGCGCTCGAGGAGATCGCCGAGGAGCCCGGCAAGCAGAATCCCACCTCGGGCGGCCTGCGACCCCGGCGGGTGCACACCATCCGCGAGGGCGACACGCTCGCCGCCATCGCCTACCGGGAGTACGGGAATGCCGCGCTCTGGCGGCAGGTGGCCGACGTGAACGGCATCGACGACCCGATGCGGCTCGTCCCCGGGCGCAGCGTCTTCCTCCCCGCCGCCGAGGAGCTTTCGGGTCCGGCCAAGCGCGACGTCGTGCGGCAGGAGGTGGCCCGTGTCGTCGGTTGACACCTACACGAGCCTCCTGCTCGTCGCGGTCGACGGCAGCCCCCTGCCGCCGCAGGTCGCGAGCCTGCTCGTCACCGGGCGCATCACCGACACCGCGAACCTGCCCGACGGCTTCGAGCTCGAGTTCACCGACACCGCGGGCACGGTGCTCACCGACGGCCGCTTCACGATCGGCGCCTCCGTCGTGCTCACCGTCTCGGAGAACGGCCCGCAGGGCCCGGTGCGGCTGCTCGACGGGGAGGTCACCGCCATCGACCGCGAGGACCTCGCGGGGGCGCTACGCACCCGCGTGCGCGGACTCGACAAGTCGCACCGGCTCTTTCGCGGTCGCCGCGTCGCCGCCTACCTGGACTCCACGCCCGCCGACATCGTGCGCACCGTGGCCGGGCGCGCGAGCGTGCCGATCAAGCGCATCGAGGTCGCCGGCAGCGTCATGAAGCACGTCACGCAGGACAACGTGAGCGACTGGGTGTTCCTGAAGCGGCTCGCGGATGCCACGGGCTCGACCTTCTCCGTCGTGCAGGGCGGCCTCGTGTTCGGCCCGCCGTCGAAGGCCGACGAGGCACCGGCTGGGCCGGAGAGCGCGCGCGACGATCCCGTCGTCATCGAGCACGGCATGAACACGCTCTCGCTGCAGGCCACCGTGACCTCCACGGGCCAGGTGCCCGAGGTCGAGGTGCGCGGATGGGATCCCGTGCGCAAAGAGGCGGTCGTGTCGACGGCTCCGCCGAAGACCCGCTCGGTCGAGCTGCCGAACGTGCAGCCGGCCAAGGTCGCGCAGGCCTTCACGAGCCCAAAGTATGTGAGCTCCGACGGCGACGGGGTCGCCATGACCCAGGACAAGCTCGCGACTTCGGTGGCCGATCGCATCGCCGGCGGGTTCGCCGAGGTCGAGGCGCGGATCCGCGGCAACTCGCACATCCACTCGGGCACCCCGGTCACGCTGAAGGGCTTCGGGTCGCCGTTCGACGGCCGCTACACGGTGACGGAGGCGACGCACGAGTTCTCGGCCGACCAGGGCTACGTCACCACGGCCGTGGTGAGCAATGCCTCGGACCGGTCCCTGTACGGGGTGACGAACGGCGGCTGGGCCGCCGGCGAGGACGCCAGGATGGCCGGGGTGGTGCCGGCGCTCGTGAGCGACAACGGCGACCCCGAGGCGCGCGGCCGGGTGAAGCTCGCGTTCCCCTTCCTCTCGCCCGACTACGTCAGCGGCTGGGCCCGCACCGTGCAACTCGGCGCGGGCGGCAAGCGCGGCAGCCTGGTGCTGCCCGAGGTGGGGGACGAGGTGCTCGTCGCGTTCGAGGGCGGACGCTTCGACCGGCCGTTCGTGGTCGGCGGGCTCTACAACGGGGTGGACGAGCCGGCCGAGCCGTGGGCCGGGGTGGTGGAGAACGGCGAGGTCGTGCACCGCTCCTTCACGTCCCGCACGGGCATGGCGGTGCGCTTCACCGAGAAATCCGGCACCGAGACCCTCGAGCTCTCGACGAACGGCGGGGCGCAGCGGGTCACGCTCACGCAGACGTCGCAGAAGGGCATCGAGATCATCGCCGAGGGGCCGGTGACGATCACGGCGAAGCAGGATGCCACCGTCTCGGCCGACAACGGCGCGCTGAAGCTCTCGGGGTCCACGGTCGAGGTGAAGGCGACCGGGGGCGTGAAGATCGAGGGCGCCTCGCTCGCCCTGAAGGGAACGGGGTCGACCGAGGTCGAGGGCGGCACCCTCAGCCTCAAGGGGCAGGGCACCGCCGAGCTGTCGGCGAGCGGCGCCACGACGGTCAAGGGTGCCGTCGTGAAGATCAACTGAGTGCGAAGCGGCAGGGGGAGCACGGATGTCTCGTGAGTTCGTCGGGCACGGCTGGGCGTTCCCCGTGCACGCCGATGCGACCGGCCGCATCGCCCTCACCTCGGACGAGCGCGAGATCGAGGAGAGCATCCGGCTCATCCTGGCCACCGCGCCCGGAGAGCGGCCCATGCGCCCGGAGTTCGGCTGCGCGGTGCACGAGTACGTCTTTGCGCCGGCGGACGCGTCGACGGCCGGGGCCATCGGCGCGGCGGTGCGGGCGGCCCTGCGCTACTGGGAGCCCCGCATCGAGGTCGGCGACGTGACCGTGTCGCGCGAGGGTGCCGGCGAGGGCGTGCTCTACATCGACGTCGGGTACTCGATCCTCGGCACGAACGACCCCAGGAACCTCGTGTTCCCCTTCTACGTCATCCCACGGGAGCCCTCATGACCCTGCCTGCCCCGAACCTCGACGACCGTCGCTTCCAGGACCTGGTCGACGACGCCAAGCGCCTCGTCGCCCTGCGGTGCCCCGAGTGGACCGACCACAACGTGTCCGATCCCGGGGTCACGCTCATCGAGGCGTTCGCGTTCATGACCGACGAGCTGCTCTACCGGCTGAATCGCGTGCCCGACCGCATGTACCTCGCCTTCCTCGATCTGCTCGGGGTGTCGTTGTTCCCGCCGACGAGTGCGACCGTCGACCTCGTCTTCTGGCTCGCCGCCCCCCGGCCCGAGACGGTGATCGTGCCCGCGAGGAGCGACGCGGGCACGCCGCGCACCGAGCTCGCCGAGCCGATCATCTTCACCACGATCGAGGAGCTCGCGATCCCGCCGCGCTCGCTCATCGCCGTGGGCACGCACCCCGAGGGCGGCGAGCCCTGGGTGGGCGACGCGCGGCTGGGCGACGAGGCCATCGACGCGTTCGCCTCGGCGCCGACGCCCGGCGATGCGCTCCTGTTCGGGCTCGACGACGCCTCGGGCGCGCTCGCCGTGTCGCTCCGGCTCGACTGCGCCGTGCGCGGCGTGGGCGTCGACCCCGACGATCCGCCCATCGTCTGGGAGGCGAGGACGGCAGCTGGATGGCAGGCGTGCGACGTCGTCGCCGACGGCACCGGTGGGCTCAACAAGCCCGGGGAGGTCGTGCTCATCGTGCCGCGCGGGCACGTGGCATCCGTCATCGCCGAGGTGCGCGCCGGATGGATCCGCACCAGGCTCGTCGAACGCGACCCCGACGTGCCGACGTACAGCGCGTCGCCCGTCGTGCGCGCCGCGGAGGCACGGACGGTGGGCGGGGTCGCCGCCGCCATCCACGCGTCGACCGTCGACGACGAGATCCTCGGCCTGTCGGAGGGGGTGCCCGGGCAGGAGTTCACCCTCGCCGTGCGGCCCATCGTCGACGACGGCGCGCCGTTCACCGTCGACGTGGGCGCCGGTGGCGGATGGGACGAGTGGACCGAGGTCGACGACTTCGCGGATCAGGCATCCGACGCGAAGGTCGTGCGGGTGGATCGCACCCGCGGCGTCGTCTCGTTCCCGCCTGCCGTGCGCGAGCCCGACGGATCGCTGCGCCACTTCGGCGCGGTGCCCCCGAAGGGCGCGCCCCTGCGCGTGCGCCGGTATCGCGTGGGCGGGGGAGCCCGCGGCAACGTGGCGCCCGGAACCCTCTCGGTGCTCCGCACGACCGTGCCGTTCGTGCGGGGCGTGGTCAATCGCGGCGCGGCGCACGACGGCGTCGACGGCGAGCGCATCGAGGAGGCGAAGGCGCGCGGACCCCTCACCCTGCGCACCCTCGACCGTGCGGTGACCGAACAGCACGCCGAGTGACCTGACCGAGCGCGATGAGCGGTCGGCCTGCCTTCCATCCGCGCGCC
>NZ_WJSP02000272.1 GCF_009720255.1 Agromyces humi
CGGAAGCGCCGTTCGCCCCCGGTCGTGCCGGCGTAGGGGAGGCCGCGCCACATCCGGAGCCCCCGGCGGCGCACGCCGTGCACCGCGCCCACGTCGGTCTCGACGACGAGACCGTCGCCGACGAGCACCTGGCCCTCGTCCAGCATGGCGGGAGCCTACCCCGGGCGGGTGAATGCGAGACAGGGAGGGCGCGGGGCGGGGCGGCCGCCGAGTCGAGGCGACCGTCTGCCGATGTCGTGAGGCTGCGGCAGAATGTCACGGTGGTCGGAATGCGGAGCTTCTGGGGGGCACTCCCCACCGAGGGTCGATGGCTGCTGTCGACGGTCGCCATCCAGACGCTCGGCCGGGGGCTGACGCTCCCGTTCACGATCATCTACCTGCACGAGGTGCGCGGCTTCGACCTCGAGTTGTCGGGCGCGCTCATGAGCCTGATCGCCATCACCGGGCTCATCGTCACCGGCCCGGGCGGCACGCTCATCGACCGCTACGGCGCCCGCGCGATCCTGCTCGCCGGTCTCACCTCGATGATCGCCGGCTGCACCCTGCTCGCGTTCGCCACCCATCCTGCCGTCGCCGCCGTGGCGCTCGTGCTCATCGGCGTGAACTTCGGCGTCTCCTGGCCGGGGTTCAACGCGCTCATCGCGACCGTGGTGCAGGGCGACCTGCGGCAGCAGTACTTCGGCGTGAACTTCGCGCTCGTCAACCTCGGGATCGGCATCGGCGGCATCCTCGGCGGCTTCTACGTCGACGTGGACTCGCCCGAGACGTTCACCGTGATCTTCCTCGTCGACGCCGCCACGAGCCTCATCCCCATGGCCCTGCTGCTCGGTCCCCTGCGGCACGTCCGCACCCAGTCCGAGCCGTCGGCCGATGCGCCGGCCACCGGCGGCTACCGCGAGATCCTCCGCCAGCCGGCGGTGCTGTGGATCACCCTGCTCACCTTCATCGCGATGTTCATCGGCTACGGCCAGATGGAGGCGGGCTTCCCGGCCTACGCCCGACAGGTGGCCGAGGTCTCGACCCGGGTGATCGGCTTCGCGTTCGCGGTGAACACGGCGGTGATCGTGCTGCTGCAGTTCACGGTGCTCAACCGCATCAGCGGTCGACGACGCACCCGCGTGATGCTGGTGATGGCCGGCGTGTGGGCGGCGTCGTGGCTGATCCTCGGCGCCGCCGGGCTGCTGCCCGACACGATCGCCGCAGCCATCGGCGTGCTCGCGTTCATGGGCGTCTTCGCGTTCGGCGAGACGCTGCTGCAGCCGACGGTGCCGGCCATCTACAACGACCTCGCGTCAGACCACAACCGCGGCCGCTACAACGCGATCAACTCTGCGGCCTTCCAGGGCGGCGCGATCACCGGTCCGATCGCCGCCGGGCTGCTGCTCGGCAACGGCCTCGAGGCGTGGTACATCGCCGTGATGGTCATCGGATGCCTCGGCATCGGCGTGCTCGCGCTGGCGCTCGAACGTCGCATCCCGGCGAGCGCGAACGGGGTTCCGACGGCCGCGCCCGTCGAGGGCTGACGAGCGAGCCGAGCTCGGCGGGGCCGACGCGAACGGCCGGGCTCCGGCTGAGCCGACCCACCGTCGACGCCGACTACTCCTCGACGATCTCCGCGTCGATCACGTCGTCCTCGCCGGCGCCACCGGCGCCGTCACCGGCTGCCCCGGCCGCCTCGTCGACCTCGGCGCGCGCCACGGTGAGCGACTCGCCGTCGGGAGCCAGCTCCACCATCACGCGGTCGCCGTCGCGGATCTCGCCGGTGAGCAGGGCCCGCGCGAGGCGGTCGTCGATCTCGTGCTGCATGAGCCGGCGCAAGGGGCGCGCCCCGTAGAGCGGGTCGTAGCCGCGCTCGGCCAGCCACGCCCTGGCGTCGGGGGTGACGCCGAGGTCGAGCCGCCGCTCGCGAAGTCGCGTCGAGAGCCGGTCGATGTAGAGGTTCACGATCTCGCCGAGCTCCTCCTCGCTGAGCGCGGAGAACACCACGATGTCGTCGAGGCGGTTGACGAACTCGGGCTTGAACGCCTGCCGCACCGTCTGCAGCACCGCCTGCTCCTTCTCGTCCCAACTGAGCGTCGGGTCGATCAGGTACTGCGAGCCCAGGTTCGACGTGAGGATGAGGATCACGTTGCGGAAGTCGACCGTGCGGCCCTGACCGTCGGTCAGCCGGCCGTCGTCGAGCACCTGCAGCAGCACGTCGAACACCTCGGGGTGCGCCTTCTCGACCTCGTCGAGCAGGATCACCGAGTAGGGGCGCCGGCGCACGGCCTCGGTGAGCTGGCCGCCCTGCTCGTAGCCGATGTACCCGGGGGGCGCGCCGACGAGCCGGGAGACGGAGAACTTCTCGCCGTACTCCGACATGTCGATGCGCACCATGGCACGCTCGTCGTCGAAGAGGAACTCGGCGAGCGCCTTCGCGAGCTCGGTCTTCCCGACGCCGGTCGGGCCGAGGAACAGGAAGGAGCCGGTCGGACGGTTGGGGTCGCTGATCCCCGCGCGCGAGCGTCGAACGGCGTCGGCGACCGCACCGACGGCGCGCTTCTGCCCGATGAGCCGCTTGCCGAGCTCGGTCTCGAGGTGCAGCAGCTTCTCGGTCTCGCCCTGCAGGAGCCGGCCGACGGGGATGCCCGTCCACGCGGCGATGACCTGCGCGATGTCCTCCTCGGTGACCTGCTCGTTGACCATGCGCGGCTCGTCGGGCGCGGCCTCGGCCTGCTCGGCGGCCTCGAGCTCCTGCCGGAGCCGCTTGATCGTCTCGTACTCGAGCTGCGACGCGCGGGCGTAGTCCGCCTCGCGCATCGCGCGGTCACGCTCGGTGATCGCCTCGTCGAGCTTCTTCTTCAGCTCGCCGACGCGGTTGAGGCCCATGCGCTCGCGCGACCAACGGGCCTCGAGCTCGGCGAGCTCACGCTCCTTCTCGACGAGCGTCTCGCGCAGCCGGGCGAGGCGCTCCTTCGAGGCGTCGTCCTTCTCACGCTTCAGGGCGAGCTCCTCGAGCTTCATGCGGTCGACCTGGCGCTTCAACTCGTCGATCTCGACGGGCGACGAGTCGATCTCCATCTTCAGCCGCGACATCGCCTCGTCGATGAGGTCGATCGCCTTGTCGGGCAACTGCCGAGCCGTGATGTAGCGATTGGAGAGGGATGCCGCGGCAACGAGTGCGGCATCCGAGATCGTCACGCCGTGGTGCGCCTCGTAACGGCCCTTGAGCCCGCGGAGGATCGCCACCGTGTCCTCGACGCTCGGCTCGCCGACGTACACCTGCTGGAAGCGGCGCTCGAGCGCGGCGTCCTTCTCGATGTACTCGCGGTACTCGTCGAGCGTCGTCGCGCCGATGAGGTGCAGTTCGCCGCGCGCGAGCATGGGCTTCAGCATGTTGGATGCCGCGACGGAGCCCTCGCCGCCGCCCGCGCCCATGAGCAGGTGCAGCTCGTCGACGAACGTGATGATGCCGCCCTCGGCGTCGTTGATCTCCTTGAGCACGGCCTTGAGCCGCTCCTCGAACTGGCCGCGGTACATCGCGCCGGCGACGAGGGCCGAGATGTCGAGCGAGACGAGCTGCTTGTCCTTCAGCGACACGGCGACGTCGCCCTCGACGATGCGCTGGGCGAGTCCTTCCACGACCGCGGTCTTGCCGACGCCGGGCTCGCCGATGAGCACGGGGTTGTTCTTCGTGCGCCGGGTGAGCACCTGGCTGACGCGGCGGATCTCGGCGTCGCGCCCGATGACCGGGTCGAGCTTGCCGGCCTTCGCCAGGTCGGTGAGGTTCACGCCGTATTGTTCGAGCGCCGACTTCTGCTCCTCCTGGGAGTTCGGAGCGCCCTGCATGTTGGCCACAGGAATCCCTTCGTCAAACTTGAGTGTAGTTGACTCAACTTTGCTCAGAGGGCGGATATTCCGAATCGATCACCGGAATTCCCCCGGCCTTCACGGTAGACGGATGCCTCGACGACCGCCACCGTGTGTGCACGTTCGTCCGCGCCGCGCCGCGCCTCAGTCGACCTCGACCTCGTCGCCGACCATCGTCGTGCGATCGATTCCGCCCGCGTCGGCCACCTGCTCGTACCGCACCGGCATCCCGGGGTGGTCGAGCGAGAACCAGAACGTCGCGACGGCGTCGCCATCGACGACGGCGCCCGTCACGGCGCCGGGCGCGGCATCCGCTGCGCTGATGGATGCGTCGACGGATGCTTCGGGCCGCACGTCGTACCGCAGGCACTCGCCCGTGCCGATCGGCAGCTCGAGGGTCTCGCGCGACGACGTCGTGCGGTCGGCGGGGAACGCCGCGTGCCGCTGGAGGTCGAGCCAGCTCGTGCGCTCGCGCTCCACCTCGCCGTCGACCAGGCCGTCGGGGCCGACCCACCAGCGCTCGAGCGTCGCGCCCGTCTCATCGGCCTCGACGAACCGGTTGACCCGCTCGAACGGCTCGCCCTCGGCGGGCTCGACGAAGAGCCGGATCGTGCGCCCGTCTGGGCAGCCCGCCCGGATCTCGTCGGCGGTGAAGGGCGTCGGCAGCAGGCCGGGGCCGAGCAGGTGCGGGTCCGTCATGTTCGCCATTCTGCGGCATCCGCTCGATTCCGGATACGGGCGGGCCGCGTATGGTCGAAGAGAGATCGGGGAGGTTCAATGCCACTGGAAGGCGAGTACGAGCCGAGCACGTCGGGATGGGCACGGAGGCAGGCCGAGACGTTCGAGGCGTCGAACGGCGAGAAGGCGAACACGCTCCGCGGGTTGCCGATCGTCCTGCTCACGAGCGTCGGCGCGAAGACCGGCAAGCTGCGCAAGACCGCGCTGATGCGCGTGGAGCACGACGGGGCGTACGCCGTCGTGGCGTCGCTCGGCGGTGCCGCGAAGCACCCGGTCTGGTATTGGAACCTCAAGAAGCACCCGCACGTGGAGTTGCAGGACGGCGCCGAGCGGCACGACTACGAGGCACGCGAGCTCGAGGGCGCCGAGCGCGAGGAGTGGTGGGTGCGGGCGGTCGAGGCCTACCCGCCCTACGCCGACTACCAGCGCAAGACCGACCGGCTGATCCCGGTCTTCCTCCTCACGCGCGTCGTGCTCTGAGCCCCGCGGTCTGAGCCCACCCGCTCAGAGCCATCGCATCGTGAACGCCCGGGCGAGCAGCGCACGGAGCGGCGGCACCGCGAGCGTGCGCACGATGCCGTTGCGGGCGCGCAGGCGGAGCCCGGCGGC
>NZ_WJSP02000273.1 GCF_009720255.1 Agromyces humi
GGTCGGCTCGTCGGAGGCCGACCCCGACCCGCGCCGGGGTCTCGGCGAGGATGCCGCGCCGCCCGGCAGTCTGCTGCAGTGGCTCCCCATCGCCTGCGCCGTCGCGCGCACGCTGCTCGACGATGACGCCTACGACGTGCTCGCGAAGCGCGCGGTTCGCATCAGCCGCAGTCAAGGCGCGTTCTCGCAGCTGCCGCTGGTCATGGCCGAGCGCACGTCGGTTCTGCTGCTGAGCGGCAGGACCAGCGAGGCCATGTCGCTCGCACAAGAGCTCCAGCCGATCGTCGAGGCAACGGGAATGCCGACATCGATGACCCGCAGCGGCTGGCTCGCCACGTTCCAGGGTGACGAGTCCGTGAAGACGGAGGTGACCGAACGACTCCGTCCCGAGATCCTCGAGCGCGGGGAGGGCCAGTGGTTCATCACCGTCGCCTGGCAGGACGCGCTGCTGTACAACTCTCTCGGGCGCTATCCCGAGGCGCTCGCAGCCACTGAGCCCGCGGCCGGTCACCCCTACGACATCGGGCTCGCCGGATGGATGCTGCCCGAGCGTGTCGAAGCGGCCGTGCGTGCCGGCGCACCGGAACGAGCCGCCGAGTCCCTCACCCGTCTCGAGGAACTGGCTTCGGCGTCCGGCACCGACTGGGCCCGCGGACTCGCCGCCCGTGCGTCGGCGCTCATCGCGGACGACGACACAGCCGAAGGGCGCTACCTGGAGGCGATCGAACGCCTCAGCCGGACGCGGATCCACACCGCGCTCGCCCGGGGCCACCTCCTCTACGGCGAGTGGCTCCGCCGTCAGAATCGCCGCATCGAATCCCGCGAGCACCTGCGCCTCGCACACGAGCTCTTCGTGGGGACCGGAAGCGACGGGTTCGCGGAGCGCGCGCGACGTGAACTCGCCGCGACGGGCGAGGTCGTGCACAAGCCGACCGCCGGCCCAGTGGACGAGCTCACCGCGCAGGAGCGCCAGATCGCGGTGCTCGCCGCCGGCGGCAGCACGAATCCAGAGATCGGCGAGCAGCTCTTCCTCAGCCCACGTACTGTCGAATGGCACCTGCGGAAGGTGTTCGTGAAACTCGGCGTCTCGTCCCGACGGCAGCTCGCGAGGGCGCTTCGCATCGCGCAGCCGGCGTCGGTCTAGCCGCACCCGGGTCCGCGGTGCCCGCAGCACCCGGGTGCTCACCCGTCACGGGCACGGGTGCCACCGGAGAGGCGCTCCGTGGACGCTGGTGCCATGAATACACATTCGCCAGATCATGTCGCACGCACCTCGGTACGCAGTGTCGACGTGAAGCGCATCGCCCTCTCGATCGCGTCGCTCGCCGCGGCGATCGCGGTCCTCGTCGCCTGCTGGGCGTCGATTGCCCCGGCGGCGCACGCCGAGACCACCACGACTGCGGCGGCGAGCTCCGCCGCCGGCGACGCACCGATCGTGGAGACCGCCGACGGACCCGTCCGGGGCGTCGCGACGCCTGCCGGTGTCGAGTTCCGGGGCATCCCGTATGCCGCGCCACCCACCGGCGAGCTGCGATGGACCCCGCCCCAGCCCGTCACCGCCTGGTCGGACACCCGTGAAGCCGCCGCCTTCGCACCGGTCTGCCCGCAGGGGCCGCCGAGCCCATGGGGGCAGAGCGAGGACTGCCTCTACCTGAACGTCACCGCTCCGGCCGGAGATGCCGCATCAGTCGGTGGACTGCCGGTCATCGTGTACATCCACGGTGGCGGATTCTCATACGGGGAAGGCGCCGACTACGACCCGGCGAAGCTCGCAAGCGAGGGCGCCGTCGTCGTCACCTTCAACTACCGCCTCGGTCTGCTCGGCTTCCTCGCGCACCCGGCGTTCACCGCGAGTCCCTCCGGTGCCACCGGCAACTTCGGCTACCAGGACCAGCAGGCAGCGTTGCGGTGGGTGCAGCAGAACATCGGGCGGTTCGGCGGCAACCCGCGGAACGTCACCATCGTCGGTCATTCGGCCGGCGGACTCTCCGTCCTCGCGCAACTGGCCTCGCCGGGTGCGAAGGGGCTGTTCCACCGTGCGGTGATCCAGGCCGGCGCGTTCGCGCTGGAGCAGCAGTCGCTGGCGACGGCGGAGCAGGCAGGCCAGGCGAGTGCGGTGGCGCTGGGGTGTGCCGACCAGTCCGCCGAGTGCTTGCGGAACGTGCCGGTGGATGCCCTGGTCGCCAACGCCCAGCCGTCGTTCACGCCGGGATACGTCGATGGCGAGGTGCTCCGCGAATCGGTCGGCTCTGCGGTCGCGAGCGGCCGGTTCAACCGGGTGCCGATCATCAACGGCACGAACACGCAGGAGGAGCGGATCTTCACGACGCTCGGACTCAGCGTGACCAAGGGCGCCACCATCCAGCTGCCGAGTCTGAACATCGACGCGTCGAGCTACGTGTCCACGATCGCGACGAACTTCGGCATCAGCACGACGAAGGCGGCCGTCATCGCGGCCGTCTACCCGCTCTCGAAGTACGCCACCCCGGCACACGCGTTCGCCACGTTGAACTCCGACGCGAACTTCTCCTGTCCCGCGTACGCGCTCGACATCGCCGCGTCCCGGTACGTGCCGACGTTCGCGTACGAGTTCAACGACGCCCTCGCGCCCCAGCGGGACGTCCCCGACGCGCTCGGCGAACCGCTCGCGGCCACGCACCAGTCGGAGCTGCAGTACCTGTTCGACCTGCCCAACGCGTCATTCCCCGGCGCGCTCTCGGCCGATCAGGAGCAGCTCGCCTCGAACATGCGGGCGGCGTGGGTCCAGTTCGCAGCGACCGGGGCCCCGTCGACGGATGCGGTGTCGTGGCCGACATTCACGACGCTGAACCCGCGCATGCTCTCCCTCGACACGCCTGCGTCGGAAGTGGAGAAGGACTTCGCCTCCACGCACAAGTGCGGGTTCTGGGCGGCGGCCGCCCTCTTCGGGAACCACTGAATCCAGCGATCCGTCCATCCGGCCGGGGGTGCCATCGGCACCCCCGGCATGCGTGCGGGTTAGGCTCGTGGGGTGGACATCCGAGACATCCCCATCGCGACGATCGACGGCGACGCCGCCTCGCTCGCCGACTTCGACGACCAGGTCGTGCTGGTGGTCAACGTCGCGTCGAGGTGCGGCCTGACGCCCCAGTACGAGAAGCTCGAGGCGCTGCAGCGCGAGTACGGCGGACGGGGATTCACCGTGCTCGGGTTCCCGTGCAACCAGTTCGCCGGCCAGGAGCCGGGCAGCGCCGAGGACATCAAGGAGTTCTGCTCGATGACCTATGGCGTGAGCTTCCCGCTCATGGACAAGGTGAAGGTGAACGGTCGTCACCGGCATCCGCTCTACGCGGAGCTCACGAAGGTTCCGGATGCCGCGGGCAAGGCGGGCCGGGTCAAGTGGAACTT
The DNA here is from genome assembly GCF_009720255.1 of Agromyces humi. GTDB lineage: Bacteria > Actinomycetota > Actinomycetes > Actinomycetales > Microbacteriaceae > Agromyces > Agromyces humi. The sequence goes on from NZ_WJSP02000273.1 coordinate 3,388, forward strand.
CGAGAAGTTCGTGGTGCTGCCGGGCGGCGAGGTCGTGCGCTTCCGGCCGGCCGTGCAGCCCGACGATCCCGCCGTGATCTCCGTCATCGAGCGCGGACTCGCCGAGGCCCGGGCGGCCTGAGCCACGTCGGCTGACGGCGCGCTTCCTTGACCGGCCCCACGGAGCGGCCCACAATTGGGGGGTCATCCATCCAAGGGAGCGGGGAACCAATGAGCGACGCGTACTCACGCCCGATCGTCGACCAGGCGGGCGCGCCGGGCGGTCAGGTCCCGGCTGACGACACGACCGTGGTCATGCCCGCCGCCGGTGCGGGGCAGGAGGGCGCGACTCCGCGAGGGCCGCGCGCGCCGTCGCCGGCCTGGAGCCGCGACCTGCGGTTCATGCTCGTCGTCCTCGTGGGCATCGTCGTGCTGTTCCTCGCGTTCGCCCTGCTGATCGCATTCAGCCCGACCGGTGCCGCGATCAGCGCCCTCGCCGTCATCGCGGCCCCGATCGCCACCATGGTGGCGGCGTACTACGGCATCTCGCTCGCGCTCCGACAGGTCAGCGACGCGCGGAATTCGGCCGAAGCATCCGAGGCGCGGGCGCGGGCCGCTGAGGCCAGCGCCCGGGAGTCCGACGCCTGGGCGGCGCAGATGGAGTCGGGCCTCAGGGTCGCCGTGGCGAAGCTGCGGGCCGCCGGTCAGGAGACCCGCGACATCGAGCGCGCCGCCGGCACGCCCGACGAGTTCTTCTGATCCTGCGGCCCTGAGAGGCCGCACCCCGCGTTCCGGCGCCCGGGTCGGCGAGCTACAGCTCGGCGAGCACCGACACCGGTCGCTCGATGCATCCGGCCACGAACGTGAGGAATGCCGCAGCCTCGGCGCCGTCGCAGACGCGGTGATCGAACGAGAGCGTCAGCTCCGTGACCGTGCGGACGGCGAGCTCGCCGTCGACCACCCACGGGCGCTGCACGAGTCGTCCGATGCCGAGCATCGCCGCCTCGGGGTGATTGATGATCGCCGCCGAGCCGTCGACCCCGAGGGTGCCGTAGTTGTTCAGCGTGAACGTGCCCCCCTGCAGCGCGGCGGGCGGGAAGGCGCCGGTCGACGCCTCCTCGCTGCGCGCCCCGATCGCGTCGCGAAGTGCGCGCAGGTGCATACGATCGGCGCCGTGGACGACGGGCACGAGCAGGCCCCGCGGCGTCTGCGCGGCGATGCCGAGGTGCACGGCACCGTGCACGAGGATCTCCTCGCGCTCGGCGTCGAAGCTGGAGTTGAGCAGCGGATGCCGCGCCAGGCCTGCCACGACGAACCGTGCCACGAGCGCGGTGACGCCGAAGCGCTCACCCGTGGCCTCCTGCAGCTGTCGGCGGGCGGTGAGCAGCCCGGTGGCATCGACGTCCATCCAGACGGTCGCCTCGGGGATCTCGCGGCGCGAGCGGGAGAAGTGCGCGGCGGCGGCCCGGCCCATGCGATCGAGCGGCACCCGACGGTCGGTCGGCGCATCCGACGCCGAGGGGACGACGGATGCCACGGGCGTGGGCTGCGGTGTCGCCGGGACGTCGACGGGTGCCGTCGAGATCGCGGAATCCTCGGCGGGCATCGAGGCCTCCTGGATCTCGCGGAGGAACGCCTCGACGTCGCGGCGCATCACGAGATGGTCAGGGCCCGAGCCGTCGAGCTGGCTCGCATCGAACCCGTGCTCTCGGGCGATGCGGCGCACGATGGGCGAGACGACGGGGGAGCGGCGCGCCGGGTCCAGGCGCGACGGCGGGGGCGGCGCGACCGGC
>NZ_WJSP02000274.1 GCF_009720255.1 Agromyces humi
TGTGCCCGCCACCGAGGGCGGTGCCGGTGATGGCGCCGGCGGTGGCGCGTGGCCGCTCGGCGCGCTCGGATGGAGGGAGGTCACGGCGGGGCCCCGACGGCCATCACCCGCGCTGACCACGGGCGGTCTCGTGGTTCCGGGTTCGACGCAGGCCCGGCTGGTCGCGTTCGACTCCATCACCGGTCTCCTCGGGCACGACGTCACCCGCTTCGGCGTCGACGTGCGCCGTGGTCGCGGCCTGCGCCTTGCCGTGCGTCTCCGCGACGAGTGGTTCGCGTCGACGCCGCTTCGCGTCGGCAGCAACCGCTTGACGCGTGCGGGCGACTGGACTCGGCTGCGGTCGTCCGGCCACGCGGCATCCGCTTGGCCTGCGTCGAGACGGATGCCGCTGCCGTCCGGTGCCCTCGGCGGCGTCGGCATCCTCCGACCCGCGGCATCCGACATCGCCGTCGTACGGCGGGTCACCGTGTGGCGGTGAGTTGCAGGCGCCTCGGCGTCCGCCTGTCAAGCCCTTCACCCCACGAGCGCGCGCCCATATCGTTGCGACGACCTCAGCCGATGACCCGACCCAGCTGCCGACCCGAATGCAATGCACGGCACGCTCGGTGGCTCTGCCCGAGAGCCCGGTCGCCGGTGTCGCCGCCCCCAGAGGAAGTCCCGACCGCAGCGTGGCATGGGTCGGGTGGAGATGTCATGCATCGAACCCCCGCCCATGCACGTCCGGTCGCACCGATCCCGCAAATGATCGCCCGAACGCCCCCGCGGGTCTACGCGTCCGTCGTCCTCCCCGTCGCGGTGCTGCTGGCCGCGGCGGCGGTGCAGCCGTGGCTTGCACCGAGCGACCTGATGCGCGACAGCCAGGTCATCGCCGCGCGGCATGACGCGGCGAGCCCCGCGTATGGACTGGTGTCCAACCTCGGCATCGTCGTGCTGGTGCTCTCGAGTGGCGCTGCGGCGACGGCACGGCTCATCCTGCGCGACGCGCGCGCACCGTGGCCCGGGCTGCTGCTGTGGATGGCCGTCCTGAGCCTCGTGCTCGCCCTCGACGATCTCCTCCTCCTGCACGAGGCCGCGACGTTCGCGCCGTGGACCGGCGCGGTGGTCGCGGCCGCATACGGGTTCGCGTTCCTCCGATTCGTCCTGGCGTTCCGGAGCCTGATCGTTCGGGGCCTCGATGTCGGGCTCCTCCTGCTCGCGGTCGGATCGTTCGGGGTCTCGGCAGCGACCGACCTCGCGGTGGCGGCGACCCAGGCCTCCGTGCTCGTCGAGGACGGCGCCAAGCTGCTCGGCCTCGTCGCGTGGTCGGCGTTCGTGCTGCGGGCGGTCCTCGCCGCCTCCCGGCGTGCCGGTGCGAGCACGAGCACGCACACGAGCACGCGTGGGAGCATCGGCACTGCACCGATGCCTCCACGGAAGACCGTCGCCGACGGGGCCGCCGACGCAACGATCGTGCGCGACTCTTCCGCACAGGTGAAGAACCGCTGATCTTTCGGCCGCGAAACGGCCGAATCATGGATCGGATGCCGCGGCGGCGGGTACGCTCGCCACACGTGCAGCAGTGCCGCAGCATCGGGTTCCTCCGTGCCGGCGGCGCCGCTGCACTCCCGTGTGGAGAGGAGCGACCGTGAGGGTCGGCATCGCGAGAGAGCGACGAACAGGTGAGCGGCGGGTCGCCGCGACGCCCGATACCGTGCGGCAACTGGCCGGCCTGGGGCTCGAGGTGCTCATCGAGCACGGCGCCGGCGAGGCATCCGGTCACTCGGATGCCTCGTACGAGCAGGCCGGGGCCACGGTGGTCGACCCCTTGGGCCTCGGCGACCTCGACGTGCTGCTGCACGTGCGTCCGCTCGAACCCGAGACCCCGGCGCGCCTGCGGCGTGGCGCGGTGACGATCGGGCTCGGCTCACCGTCGACCGAGCTGCCCACGGTGCGCGCGCTCCGGGATGCCGGCGTGACGGCGTTCGCGCTCGAGCTGGTGCCGCGCATCTCGCGCGCCCAGTCGATGGATGCGCTGACGAGCCAGGCGCTCGTCGCCGGCTACCGCTGCGTGCTCGAGGCGGCGATGCGGCTGCCGAGGTTCTTCCCGCTCTACATGACCGCGGCCGGCACCATCCCGCCGGCGAAGGTGCTCGTGCTCGGTGCGGGCGTCGCGGGCCTGCAGGCCATCGGCACGGCGAAGCGCCTCGGCGCTCGCGTCTCCGCGAACGACGTGCGGGCCGCATCCGCCGACGAGGTGAAGTCACTGGGCGGCACGTTCATCCACCTCGACCTCGACGCGGCCGACGCCGGCGGCGGCTACGCGAAGGAGCTCGGCGCCGATCGCGCCGCACGGCAGCGGGCGTTGCTCGCTCCGCACGTCGCCGACTCCGATGTGCTGATCACGACCGCGGCGATCCCCGGGCGTCCGGCGCCACTGCTCGTGACGGCCGACATGGTCCGCGCGATGCGCCCCGGGTCGGTGGTCGTCGACCTCGCCGCCGAGTCGGGCGGCAACGTCGAGGGCTCCGTCGCCGGGTCGGATGTCGTGGTGCCGACCGCCGACGGCGGCACGATCACGCTCGTGGGCATGAAGGATGCCGCGTCGACGATGCCTGCGGATGCGTCCCGCCTCTACGCCAAGAACGTGGCGAACCTCCTCGCGCTCATGACGCACGACGGCTCGGTCGAGCCGGACTTCGGCGACGTGGTCGTGCTCGACGCCTGCCTGACGCATGACGGCGAGGTGCGGCATCCGGCGACCGCTGAAGCCCTGGACACGGAAGGAGCCCGCTGATGGACGGCGTCGCCCTGCTCACGATCACCGTGCTGTCGGTGTTCGTGGGCTTCGAGGTGGTCTCGAAGGTCTCGAGCACCCTACACACCCCGCTGATGTCGGGCGCGAACGCGATCCACGGCATCATCCTGGTGGGTGCGATCATCGTCGCGGGCCAGGCCTCCGACGGCTGGACGCTCGCCATCGCCCTCGTCGCCGTCGTGCTCGCGACCGCCAACCTCGTCGGCGGGTTCGTGGTCACCGACCGCATGCTCGAGATGTTCCGCGGGCGCAAGGGGGCCGGCCGATGATCCTCCTCTCGCCCACCTGGACCGCGATCCTCTACCTGGTCGCCGCCGTCTGCTTCATCCTCGCCCTCAAAGGCCTCAGCTCGCCGAAGACCGCCCGCCGCGGCAACCTGATCGGCGCGGCCGGAGCGCTCATCGCGGTGGTCACCGTCTTCCTCTCGTCGAAGCTCGACAACATCCCATGGATCCTCGGGGCCATCGCCGTCGGCTCGGCCATCGCCGCGCCCGTCGCCCGGCGCGTGCAGATGACGCAGATGCCCCAGCTCGTCGCCCTGTTCAACGGCGTCGGCGGCGGTGCGGCGGCGCTCGTGGCGCTGCTCGAGCTGGCGCACACGGATGACGCGTGGGTGCGCGTCGCCATCGTGTTCACGCTGCTCGTGGGGGCGGTGTCCTTCGCGGGGTCGCTCGTGACCTTCGCGAAGCTGCAGGAGCTGATGACCACCCGTCCCGTCGTCTTCCCCGGACTCCCGCTGCTCATGACGGGTGCCCTCGTCGCGGCCATCGCAGCGGCCGTCGCCGTCGTCTTCACGGGCGCGGGATGGCTCGCCGTGGTGCTGCTCGTGCTCGGCCTGCTGACCGGCGTGCTGCTCGTGCTGCCCGTGGGCGGCGCCGACGTGCCGATCGTGATCTCGCTGCTCAACGCGTTCACCGGGCTTGCCGTCGCAGCGTCGGGCCTCGTGCTCGGCAACGTGCTGCTCGTCGTGGCGGGCACGCTCGTCGGGGCATCCGGAACCATCCTCACCCGGGCCATGGCGTCCGCGATGGGACGCAGCGTGTCGGGCATCATGTTCGGCGCGTTCCGGGGCGGGTCGACCGCCGGGTCCACCGAGACATCCGACCGGCCGGTGCGCTCGTCGAGCCCCGAAGACGTGGCCGTGCTGCTCGGGTACGCCCAGAAGGTCGTCATCGTGCCGGGCTACGGCCTCGCCGTGGCGCAGGGCCAGCACACCGTGGCGGAGCTGCAGTCCGAGCTCGAGTCGCGGGGCATCGAGGTGGTGTTCGCCATCCACCCCGTGGCCGGTCGCATGCCCGGGCACATGAACGTGCTGCTCGCCGAGGCAAACGTGCCCTACGAGTCCCTGAAGGAGATGGGCGAGGTGAACCCCGAGTTCAAGACGGCGGATGTCGCGCTCGTCGTCGGCGCGAACGACGTCGTGAATCCCGCCGCGAAGTCGACCCCCGGCTCCCCCATCTACGGCATGCCGATCCTCGAAGTGGCCGACGCGCGCCAGGTCGTGTTCCTGAAGCGCTCGATGCGGCCCGGTTTCGCAGGCATCGAGAACGAGTTGCTGTTCGAGCCGCAGACCACGCTGCTGTTCGGCGACGCCAAGGACTCGCTTGCCAAGGTGCTCGGGGCGGTCAAGGCGCTGTAACCGGTCGGTGGGGTTGCGGCGTTGCACGTGCCACGGCCGCGACCCGCCGCCGATCTCAGGCGTGGCGGTCGGCCCAGTGCTGGTTGAACATGATGCCCAGCAGGTTGCCGAACGGGTCGACCACGACCGGGGTCACGAAGCCCGGCCCGCGTTCGATCGGAGGCTGGTACGTCGTCGCGCCCAGGTCGAGGAGTCGCTGGTACGAGGCGGGCAGGTCGTCGACGTGCCACTGGATGATCTCCCCGCCGGGCGTTTCAGGGCCGGCGGGCCGGTACGCCGCGTCGATGATGCCCAGCTCGTCCTCGTCATCGCCGACCCGGAACTCGATGTAGCCCGGGCGCTGGTAGTACGGCTCGATGCCGAGCACCTCGGAATACCAGGCGGCGGCAGCCTCGAGGTCGGCGGCGTAGTAGCTGACGGTGGCGAATCCCCTGAGCATGAGTGCGTCCCTTCGTGGAACCGGTCGAACCGGTTTCTGCTGCTGTTCGTGTGACTCCAGTCTCGAACGCAGAAGTGCTCACCCTCTGACCACTTTTCCAGGGAGGATGGGAACATGCGCGCTGACCGCCTCGTCGCCACCCTGCTCACCCTGCAGGCTCGCGGGCGCGTGACCGCGGCGCGGCTCGCCGAGGAGCTCGAGGTGTCGGTCGCGACCGCGCGCCGCGACCTCGAGGCGCTCTCGGCGG
>NZ_WJSP02000275.1 GCF_009720255.1 Agromyces humi
CGGTCGGTGCCGGGGCCGCCGCATCCGTCCGCCGTCTCGCGACGCGACCCGGACTCCGCGTGGAGGACGCATGAGCGCCCGGTCGCACCTCTCGACGCCAGGGCTCCTCAGTCGCGCGGGCCCACGGTGGACGACGGTCGGGGCTTCCCGGCGGTTCCACCGGTGCCGGCGGCCTTCGGGCGGGGCGACGACAGGGCGTCGGCGTTGGCGGGCCGGCGCGGCACGCCCGACGAGCGCGGAGGGCGCGGAGCATCCGGATGCATCGCCCCTCCTCACTGTCCCGGGAAGCAGAACGGGGGCGGCCCAACGGCCGCCCCCGTCGTGATCAGGCTGGTCAGGCCGTGAATCGGGGGAACGCCGTGCGGCCCGCGTACACCGCGGCCTCACCGAGCTCTTCTTCGATCCTCAGGAGCTGATTGTACTTCGCAACCCGCTCGGAACGGGCGGGCGCGCCCGTCTTGATCTGGCCGCAGTCGGTGGCGACGGCGAGGTCGGCGATGGTCGTGTCCTCGGTCTCGCCCGAGCGGTGCGAGAGCACCGCGGTGTAGCCGGCGCGCTGCGCGAGCTTCACGGCGTCGAGCGTCTCGGTGAGCGTGCCGATCTGGTTGACCTTCACGAGGATCGAGTTGCCGGCGCGCTTGGCGATGCCGTCGGCGAGGCGCTTCGGGTTGGTGACGAAGAGGTCGTCGCCGACGAGCTGCAGCTTCGAGCCGAGCTGCTCGGTGAGCGCCGCCCAGCCCTCCCAGTCGTCCTCGGCGAGTGGGTCCTCGATGGAGATGAGCGGGTAGGCGGCCGCGAGCTCGCCGTAGTACGCGCTCATCTCGGCCGACGTGCGGTCCTTGCCCTCGAAGCGGTACACGCCGTTCTCGAAGAACTCTGTGGCGGCGACATCCAGCCCGAGCGCGATGTCGGTGCCGAGCGTGAAGCCGGCCTTGCCGATCGCCTCGGCGATGAAGTCGAGGGCGTCGCGGTTCGACGCGAAGTCGGGGGCGAAGCCGCCCTCATCGCCGAGGCCGGTGGAGAGGCCCTTCGACTTCAGGAGGCTCTTCAACGCGTGGTAGGTCTCGACGCCCCAGCGGAGGCCCTCGGAGTAGGTCGGCGCGCCGATCGGCAGCACCATGAACTCCTGGATGTCGACGCCGGTGTCGGCGTGGGCGCCGCCGTTGATGATGTTCATCATCGGCACGGGCAGCACGTGCGCGTTCGGGCCGCCGAGGTAGCGGAACAGGGGGAGGTCCGCCGAGTCGGCGGCGGCCTTGGCGACCGCGAGGCTCACGCCGAGGATGGCGTTCGCGCCGAGGCGGCTCTTGTTGTCGGTGCCGTCCGCCTCGATGAGGGCGGCGTCGACGAGGCGCTGGTCGGCGGCGTCGAGGTCTTCCACGGCGGGGCCGAGGTCGTCGAGCACGGCGTCGACGGCCTTCTGCACGCCCTTGCCGAGGTAGCGGTCGCTGTCGCCGTCGCGCAGCTCGTACGCCTCGAAGGCGCCGGTCGACGCGCCCGAGGGCACCGCCGCACGGGCGAGCGAGCCGTCGTCGAGCAGCACCTCGACCTCGACGGTCGGGTTGCCGCGCGAGTCGAGAATCTCGCGGGCGCCTACAGCTTCGATGAATGCCACAGTGAACTCCTCTGTGATGGGGGTGAGCGTCGGACGACTCCGTCGTGATCCGCAGGCCAGTCTAGTAATGCTCACGACTCGTGTTTCGACCGCCGGTCGCGACGGCGGCGCGCACTCACCACATCGGGCCGACGGATGCCGCGGGCGCGCGGCATCCGCCCGCTGCATCCATCTGGGGCATCCCCGAGGCATCCGCCCGCGGTATCCGCCCGCGGGTATCTCGGCGGCGTGATGCGCGCCGCGCTCCAGGCCTCCGACCGACCGATCACGCGAGCGTGTTGGGCAACCCGAGCCTCGCTGCGACGGACGTCTCGAAGTGCGTCATCTCGCAGACCTTGCCGCCTGCGAATCCGACCACGAGCACGCCGACGAGGTGGAGGCCCCCCGCGACGGGATCCCGCACGTACTCGCCCCATGCCGGCTGCCGGTTCGCATCGGTCGGCACCATGCGTTCGATCGCGTGACGGTGCGCGGCGACGGCGTCGAGGATTGACGCCGCCGCCTCGGTCCCGTGGTATTCGAACGGCAGCGGCGGCATCCGCACCCAGATGTCGTCGGTCATGAGGGCGACGAGGTCGTCGACGGCACCTGAGGTGAAGGCGGTCACGAACCTCTCGAGCAGCTCCGGGTCCGGGTCGATCGGGTCGGGGCGGGTCGGCGCGACCGCGAGTGCGGCGCGTGCTCGCTTGAGCGAGCCGTTCAGCGAGTCGACGGTCACGCCGAGCAGATCGGCGGCTTCCGCGGCGCGATACCCGAGCACGTCTCGCACGAGCAGCGCAGCGCGTTGGGGCGGCGGCAGGAGTTGCAACGCGCGCGTGAATGCCAGCGAGACGGCCTCCCGCGATTCGTACCGCGCCTCAGGACCTGGAGCGTCGTCGGGAAGGTCGTCCATCAGCGAGTCCGGATACGGCTGCAGCCACACGACCTCGCCGCGGCCCGTCGGCGGTGCTGCGGCGGTCTCGGGCTGCGGCGCGCGTCGACCGGTGCGCAGAAGGTTCAGACATCGGTTCGTCGCGATGCGGTAGAGCCAGGTGCGCACCGACGAGCGGCCCTCGAACCCCGAGAGGCCGAGCCATGCACTGAGCAGCGTCTCCTGCACCGCGTCTTCGGCGTCCTGGACCGAGCCGAGCATCCGGTAACAGTGCACCTGCAACTCCCGGCGGTGCGGTTCTGTGAGCGCGACGAACGCCGCGCGGTCGCCCTCTCGCGCGGCCTTGAGCAATCGCTCGGTCACCCCGCCCTCACCTTCTCGCCCACCGGGGGGATCCTCTCCCTGTTCCTCATTGTTGTCGACACCGCGAACGGGCCGAATTGGTCGCACCTATCGGATGGGTTCCTCGCAGGCCGTGACCAATTCCGGGCATCCGGTGCGTCTACATCCTCGAATCGATCTACGAAGGAGGCCCACCATGGCTACTGACAACTCTCTCGAAGGGCGCACGATCCTCGTCACCGGTGCGCGCCGCGGACTCGGCCGTGCGCTCGTGGAGGAGGCGCTGGATCGCGGAGCGACCCACGTGTACGCTGCCACGCGCACCCCGTTCGATCATCCCGACGCGCGCGTGACACTGCTGAGGCTGGATGTCGCAGACCCACGCTCGATCGAGCGGTCGGCCGCGCAGGTGCCGGAGCTCGACCTGCTCATCAACAACGCCGCGATCGGCATGTACGACGATCTCACCGATCGCGGCATGCTCGAGCACCACTTGGAGGTGAACGTGCTCGGCCCGCTGACCCTGACGAACGCACTTCTGCACGCCCTTCGCGCCCGCAGCGGAACGGTCGTGAACCTCGGATCCATCGCGGCGCTCGCGAACCTGCCGATCATGCCCTCGTACTCGATCTCGAAGGCCGCGCTGCTCTCGCTGTCCCAAGCGCAGCGCGGGCTGCTGGCGCGGCACGGCGTCCGGGTGCACGCCGTACTCGCCGGACCGATCGACACCGACATGACGCGCGAACTCGCGATCCCAAAGACGGCGCCCTCGCTCGTGGCATCCGCCGTCTATGACGGGCTCGAGCGCGGCGACGATGAGATCTTCCCCGACCCGGCCTCGCAGCATTTCGAGGAAGCCTGGAACAACGGGCCGCTCAAGGCATTCGAGCGTGCCAACGCCGCCTTCCTGGCGCCGGCCGAATATGCGGCACCGCGAGGCTGACGCTCAGGGTGCACTCCCGAACTCCGCATCGCGATCGAGCACGACGGCGACGGCCACCGCGAAGCCGGGCGGGCGGTTACGTGCCCAGGTCGCGGAACGCGAGCGACGAGGCATCCGTCGTCTCGGTCGTCACGGTCGCGAACGCGTCGAAGCCGTCGGCGGTCACGCGGTCGAGCAGCCCGCGCAGGTTCTTCACCCGGCGTTCGAACCGCACGCGGGCTCCGGATGCCACGAGCTCGTGCTTCAGCGCGAGCAGCGACGCCGGTTCGACGTCGGCGTCGTACACGAGCACGACGGCGCGCGGACGCGCCTCGTCGCGCACGGCGAGCAGGTCGACGATGCGCTCGAAGCCGATCGAAAACCCGCAGGCGGGCACCTCCTGGCCGAGGAATCGCCCGATCATGTGGTCGTAGCGTCCGCCGCCGCCGAGCGAGTAGCCCAGGTCGGGGTGGGCGATCTCGAAGATCGTGCCCGTGTAGTAGCCCATGCCGCGCACGAGCGTCGGGTCGAACTCGATCGCCGCGTCGGGAAGGGCATCGCCGAGGGCCCGGAGGTCGGCGTACGCGTCGAGGTCGAGCCAGGCGGGGGGCCGAACGACCCCGTCGTGCAGGTGCCAGTCGGCCGTGGTCAGCGCCTCGAGCTCGGCCGCGACCTCCGACTCGCGCTCGATCACGCCGAGTGCGGCGAGTTCGGCCGCCACTCCCCCGACCCCGATCTTGTCGAGCTTGTCGATCGTGATGAGGGCGCGCTCGCGGAGGTCGTCGGGCACACCCCAGGAGGCGAGGATGCCGGCCAGGATGCGCCGGTCGTTGAGGCGGATGGTGCAGCCGCCGAGCCCCAGCGCGTCCAGCGTCGCCAGCGTGGCGGTGAGGAGCTCGAGCTCGGCGAGCGGACCGGCCTCGCCGATGATGTCGATGTCGCACTGCACGAACTGGCGGTAGCGACCCTTCTGCGGGCGCTCGGCGCGCCAGACCGGCGCGATCTGGATCGACCGGAACACCGGTGGCAGCGCAGCGCGGTGGGTGGCGTAGAACCGGGCGAGGGGCACCGTGAGGTCGTAGCGCAGGCCGAGGTCGGCGAGCGAGAGTGCGTCGCCGGATGCCGCGGCGGCGGCGAGGTCGTCGGGGGTCAGGCCGCGCTTCATCACGGCGAATGCGATCTTCTCGTTGTCACCGCCGAGGCCGGCGTGCAGCCGCGACGAGTCCTCCATCACGGGAGGCGAACCCGAAGAGGGTCAGTGCATCCTCCAGTACGACGAGGCTCGTATGCACCGAGGCCTCGTGCCCCTCGCGGCACGCCAACGCGAATGCGGGGGTGGTGTTGACGTGGAACCC
>NZ_WJSP02000276.1 GCF_009720255.1 Agromyces humi
GCGCAGCCGCGACACGTCGTCGCGGACCCGGCCCTCGTGCACCACGACGGCGCCGACGGCCCGCACGGCCGCGGCGATGGCGACGCCGTTCGCGTCGGGGATCTCGCCTGGTCCGAGCCGTGTCCCTGGCGGCACGAGCTCGCTGCCGGTGCTCACGACGGCGACGCGCACGTGTTCGCGCACGAGCAGCTCGGTCAGCCCGGATGCCGCAGCGGCGGCGAGGTGCCGGGACGCGAGCTTCAGCCCGGGCGGCAGCACGTCGGCCCCGGCGGCGAGGTCGGAGCCCGCCTCGCGCACGTACTCGCCTGCCGCGCGCGGGCGCAGGATGCGGACATGTGTTCCGCCGGGCTCCGTGTCCTCCACGGGCACGATGGCGTCGGCTCCGTCGGGCACGGGCGCGCCCGTCATGATGCGCACCGCGGTGCCGGGCGCCAGCGGCGCGGGAGCGCCGGCCGCCGCGGCGACCTCGCCCGCGACAGGGAGGGACACCGGGGCCCCCGTCACGTCGACGGCACGCACCGCGAACCCGTCCATCTGCGAGTTGCGGAACGGCGGCAGCGCGATGGGCGACTCGACCGGCGAGGCGGTGATGCGGCCGAGCGCGTCGGCGAGCGGCACCCGCTCGGTCGGCCTGGCGCCGAGGCCGGTGAGCAGCGAGCGAACGAATGCCGCGTGCTCGTCGACGGGGATGCGGCCCGCCATCAGTACCGCACCACGCTCGGGTCGACGGTGCGCGACCAGGCGTCGATGCCGCCGGCCAGGTTGCGCACCCTCGCGAAGCCGGCACGCGCGAGGGATCGCGCCGCGACCTCCGAGCGCACGCCGAGGTGGCAGTAGACGACGACGGATGCCGCGGGGTCGAGCTCACGCGCCCGGACATCCAGTTCGGCTGGGGCTCCGACCAGTTCCGGTGCCTCGACTTCCTCTGGACGAGGGAATCCGGATGGCGCGCCGACGCGTACAACGCCTCGAGCGGCGCCTACGGCATTCCCCAGTCGCTGCCCGGCAGCAAGATGGCCAGCGCCGGCGCGGACTGGCGCACGAACGCCGCCACGCAGATCGACTGGGGACTCGGCTACATCGACGCGCGCTACGGCTCGCCCTGCGCGGCCTGGGCTCACTCGGAGGCCACCAACTGGTACTGATGGCCGATCATGGACTGATGGCCGACCACGACGAACGCGAGGTGTTCCGCCGGCACGGCGCCGAGGGGGCGCTGCTGCTCGGCGGCGGCGCCGCAATCCTCCTCCAGCTCGCCGATCCTCGCGTCGCGCGCGGCGTCGCCCGCCACAGCGGCTTCCGGGAGCGTCCCCTCGACCGGCTGCTGGGCACGCTCGACTACGTCTACGCGATCGGCTTCGGCGACGACGAGGTCGCCGCCGACGCCGCGCGGCGCGTGAACGCACGCCATCGACCCGTGCGTGGCGGCGCGACCGAGGACGGGCCGTCGTACAGCGCCTTCGACGCCGACGCCCAGCGCTGGGTGGCGTCGACGCTGCTCGCAATGGCTTTCACGGTGCACGAGCGCGTGTGGGGCCCACTCGACGTGGTGAGCGCCGATGCCGTGGTGCGCGGCTACGCACCGCTCGGCACGAGTCTCCAGGCGGCCGGCAGCGGATGGCCCGACACGCGGGCCGAGTTCGACGAGTGGTGGGCCGAGCGGGTGCGTCGCCTCGAGGTCGGCGACGAGGCACGCACAGTCGCCCGTTCGCTGATGTCGGGCACGTCCGCGCTCCCGCCGGGGAGCCGTGTGCTCCTGCCGCCGGTGCGCCTGCTGACCGCCGCCCTCCTCCCCTCCGACATCCGCGAGGCGTACGGATTCCGCTACACGCCGCGCGCCGAGCGGGTCGCCGCCGACTGGTTCCGCGCGATCTCGATGCTCTACCCGCGGCTCCCGCGGGCCCTGCGGCACGCTCCCATGCGCGCCTCGCTACGTCGCGCACGCCGCCGCAGCCGCTACGCTGGGCATGAGCCACGAGGACGACGATGACCCAGCAGACACCGCACCGCAGCGACGCGCTCGACAGCATCGATCGACGCATCGTCGCCGAGCTGAGCCGCGACGGCCGCCTGTCGGTGCGCACCCTGGCCGAACGGGTGCACATCTCCCGCACCGCCGCGCACAACCGCGTGCAGCAGCTGCAGAAGCGCGGGGTGATCACGGGGTTCGGCGCACAGATCGACCGCAAGGCGATCGGCCTCAACATCTCCGCGCTCGTCGTCGTGCGCATCGGCGAGGTGTCATGGGAGCAGATCGCGGCGAAGCTCGCGACGCTGCCGTTCGTCGAGAAGGTGCAGGCCGTCTCGGGGGACATCGACATCATGCTCACGGTGAGCGCACCAGACCACGAGCAGCTCAGCCAGGCGATCCTCCGTGACATCCACGACATGCCCGGCGTGGTGTCGACGCGCTCGCACCTGATCCTCGCCGAACTCGAGGGACGTCCGCCCGCACAGACCCTGGACATCTGGCGCACCTGAGGCCCCGAATGCCGGACGGACGGCAACGCTTTGCCGCCGCCGCAGCCGTTCGTTCACGCTTCGTCCAGACGCCCCACGCGCGAGCGCAGACTGTCGCACCATGGCGGTATGAGCCTCAACGTCGAGCACCAGAGCGTCCGAACCCTGCCGTCGGAGAAGCCGATCCGGCTCCTCGACAACGCGGGCCACGCGGTCCGCGGCGCGGCATCCGGCGGCTTCGAGCTGCCCGAGCTCGGCACGCTGCTCGAGCTCTACCGCCGCATGGTGATCGCCCGCCGGTTCGACGTGCAGGTCACGGCGCTCACCAAGCAGGGCCGGCTCGCGACGTACCCGTCGGCGTACGGCCAGGAGGCCTGCGAGATCGGGGCCATCTCGGCGATCGAGGCCCGCGACTGGTTCTTCCCGACCTACCGCGACAGCATCGCGCTGCTCACGCGCGGCATCGAGCCCGGCGACATCCTCCAGTCGTTCCGCGGCGACTGGCACAACGGGTACGACCAGCACGCGCACCGCACCGCGTCGCAGGCGACACCCCTCGCCACCCAGGCGCTGCACGCCGTGGGACTCGCGCATGCGGCACGGCTGCGGCACGACCCGATCGTGACCATGACGTACCTCGGCGACGGCGCGACCAGCGAGGGCGACGCGCACGAGGCGTTCAACTTCGCGGCGGTGTGGCAGACCCCCACGGTCTTCCTGGTGCAGAACAACCAGTTCGCGATCAGCGTGCCGCTGTCCCGCCAGACGCGCGCCGCCACCCTCGCCGACAAGGCGGTCGGCTACGGCATGCCCGGCTACCACGTCGACGGCAATGACGTCGCAGCCGTCTACGCGGTCACCCGCGCCGCCGTGGAGCGCGCTCGAGCCGGCGGAGGCCCGACGCTCATCGAGGGACTCACGTATCGCATCGAGGCGCACACGAACTCCGACGACCCGACCCGCTATCGCCAGTCCCGGGACGTCGAGCACTGGAAGCGCCGCGACCCCATCGAGCGGCTCGAGAAGTACCTCGTGTCCGAGGGCGCCCTGTCGGAGTCCGTGCGTGCCGAGATCACGGATGCCGCGGAGTCGGTCGCCGCGCACACGCGCGACCTGATGACGGTCGAAGCGGAGATCGACCCCCTCGAGCTCTTCGACCACGTCTACGCCCGTCCGCGCGCTGCGCTCCTCGAGCAGCGCGCCCGCCTCGAGGCCGAGCTCGCCGACGCCGCGGTCCGGGCGGCCGCCCAGCCCACCGGAGCCGGCCGATGACCGCGACGACGACCGAGCACGCCGCGCCCGCGGCATCCGCACCCACGCAGCTCACCATGGCGGGGGCGTTGAACGCCGCGCTCCGCGACGCGATGACCGGCGACGACCGCGTCGTGGTCTATGGCGAGGACGTCGGACCCCTCGGCGGCGTCTTCCGCGTCACCGATGGACTGCAGGCGCAGTTCGGCGAGGACCGCATCTGGGACTCCCCCTTGGCCGAGTCGGGCATCATCGGCACCGCCATCGGCATGGCGATGTACGGCATGCGACCGGTCGTCGAGATGCAGTTCGACGCGTTCAGCTACCCGGCGTTCGAGCAGATGGTCTCGCACGTCGCGAAGATGCGGAACCGCACGAAGGGCCGGATGTCCCTCCCGATGGTCGTGCGCATCCCCTGCGCCGGCGCGATCGGCGGCGTGGAGCACCACTCCGACTCCTCCGAGGCGTACTGGACGGCGACGCCCGGCCTGACCGTCGTGATGCCCTCCAACCCTGCCGACGCCTACTCGATGCTGCGCGAGGCGATCGCCAGCGACGACCCCGTGGTCTTCATGGAGCCGAAGAGCCGGTACTGGTCGAAGGCGCCGCTGAGCCTGCCGGTGACGACCGCACCGATGGATCGCGCCGTCGTCGTGCGCGAGGGCACCGACGTCACCCTGCTGGCGTACGGCCCCACGGTGCGCACGGCGCTCGAGTCCGCGGATGCCGCTGCGGCCGAGGGCCTCTCGATCGAGGTCGTCGACCTGCGCAGCCTCTCCCCCTTCGACGATGAGACGGTCGGGGCGTCCGTGCGCAAGACCTCGCGGGCCGCGGTCATCCACGAGGCGGCCCAGTTCGGCGGCTACGGCGCAGAGGTGGCAGCTCGGGTGACCGAGCGGAACTTCCACCACCTCGCCGCGCCCGTGCTGCGCATCACCGGCTTCGACATCCCGTTCCCCTCGCCGAAGCTCGAGGAGTTCCACCTGCCGACACCCGATCGGGTGCTCGCCGCGCTCGACACCTGGGAGTGGGACGACTGATGGGCCGCGACTTCATCCTCCCCGACCTCGGCGAAGGCCTGACCGAGGCCGAGATCGTCGCGTGGCTCGTGCAGCCCGGCGACGAGGTCGCCATCGACCAGCCCGTCGTCGAGCTCGAGTCCGCCAAGTCGGTCGTTCAGCTGCCCACGCCGTTCGCGGGCGTCGTCGAGTCGCTCGGCGGTGAGACCGGCCAGGTGCTCCACGCCGGCAGCGTGCTCATGACCCTCGCGCCCGTGGGCGCGTCGGTCGAGACGGCGACGGATGCCGCAGGTGCCGCGCCCGCGCCGGTCGCTGCGTCCGCGCCGGCCCCTGCGCCGGCATCCGCACCACCGGTGGCCGCCGAGCCCGGGATC
>NZ_WJSP02000277.1 GCF_009720255.1 Agromyces humi
CGGTGATCGCGGTGATCGCGAGCGCGACGACCACGGCCACGAACGTCGCGGCCACGCGCCACTCGGGCGGCGGCAGCAGGATGGCGAGCATCGGCAGCACGGCGCCCACCAGGAACGACAGCGCGGACGCCCCGGCCGCGTGCCACGGATTCACCACGTCGTCCTCGTCGATGTGCAGCTCGACCTCGAGGTGCGCGGCGAGCGCGTCGTGCGCGGTGAGCTCGCGGGCGACGGCCTCCGCGGTGGCGGCCGAGAGCCCCTTGGCGCGGTAGAGCCCCGCGAGCTCGGCCAGCTCCTGCTCGGGCATGGTGTCGAGCTCATGCCGTTCCTTGGCGATCAGGGAGCGCTCGGTGTCGCGCTGGCTCGACACCGACACGTACTCGCCGAGCCCCATCGAGATGGCACCCGCGACCACCGCGGCGACGCCGGCGATGAGGATCGCCGCGACATCCGTGGTCGCCGCAGCGACGCCCACGACGAGTGCGGCGACCGAGACGATGCCGTCGTTCGCCCCGAGCACGCCGGCCCGCAGCCAGTTCAGCTTCGCGTGCACCGCGGAATCATGCGGGTCGGCGCGGTGGATGGGCTCCGCTCGGTCGCTCATCGAGCCAGTCTCGCAGCCGTGGCCCGACGGTGGCCAGCGGCATCCGCCCGGTTCCGACCCTCGGATGAGGGGGAGTACCATGGTGCTCGGCCCGCGTATCTCGATATCGAGACAATCAGTGCTCGTTGAGCACAGGCCGGGCCGCACCCACCAGCCCCTGTGCGCCGTCGCGCGTGCGGACCGATTGGAAGTAGAGCGTGGATCTTTACGAGTACCAGGCCAGAGACCTGTTCGAACAGTACGGGGTCCCGGTGCTCCCGGGCATCGTGGCCGACACCCCAGAAGAGGTCCGCGCCGCGGCCGAGAAGCTCGGCGGCGTCGTCGTCGTGAAGGCCCAGGTGAAGACCGGCGGCCGCGGCAAGGCCGGCGGCGTCAAGGTCGCGAAGACCCCCGACGAGGCGGAGGAAGCGGCGAAGGCCATCCTCGGTCTCGACATCAAGGGTCACGTCGTGAAGCGCGTCATGGTGGCGGGCGGCGCCCGCATCGCGCAGGAGTTCTACTTCTCCGTGCTCCTCGACCGCGCCAACCGCTCCTACCTCTCGCTCACGAGCGTCGAGGGCGGCATGGAGATCGAGCAGCTCGCCGTCGAGAAGCCCGAGGCGCTCGCGCGCATCGAGGTCGACCCCGGCACGGGCATCACGCCCACCAAGGCCCGCGAGATCGCCGAGGCCGCGAACTTCCCGGCCGAGCTCGTCGACAAGGTCGCCGACGTGTTCGTGAAGCTCTACGACGTCTACACGAGCGAGGACGCCACGCTCGTCGAGGTGAACCCGCTCATCCTCGACGAGGACGGCAACGTCATCGCCCTCGACGGCAAGGTCACGCTCGACGAGAACGCCGAGTTCCGCCACGCCGGCCATGCCCTGCTCGAGGACAAGGCCGCGGCCGACCCCCTCGAGGCGCAGGCCAAGGCGCTCGACCTCAACTACGTGAAGCTCGACGGCGAGGTCGGCATCATCGGCAACGGCGCGGGCCTCGTCATGTCGACGCTCGACGTCGTCGCCTACGCGGGCGAGAACCACGGCGGCGTGAAGCCGGCGAACTTCCTCGACATCGGCGGTGGCGCCTCGGCCGAGGTCATGGCCAACGGCCTCGGCATCATCCTCGGCGACCCGCAGGTCAAGAGCGTGTTCGTGAACGTCTTCGGCGGCATCACCGCGTGCGACCAGGTCGCGAAGGGCATCGTCGGCGCGCTCGCCGAGCTCGGCTCCACCGCGAACAAGCCGCTCGTCGTGCGACTCGACGGCAACAACGTCGTCGAGGGCCGCCGCATCCTCGAGGAGGCCGCGCACCCGCTGGTCACCCTCGCCGAGAACATGGACCAGGGCGCCGACAAGGCCGCCGAGCTGGCGAACGCCGCGTAGAGAAGGATTCGAGAGCAATGACGATCTTCCTGAACAAGGACTCCAAGGTCATCGTCCAGGGCATCACCGGCGGCGAGGGCTCCAAGCACACGGCGCGCATGCTCGCGGCGGGCACCCAGGTCGTGGGCGGCGTGAACGCGCGCAAGGCCGGCACCACCGTGCTGCACACCGACGCCGACGGCAACGCGGTGCAGCTGCCGGTGTTCGCCTCGGTGTCCGAGGCGATCGAGCAGACCGGGGCGGATGTCTCCATCGCCTTCGTCCCTCCGGCCTTCACGAAGGACGCCGTGATCGAGGCCATCGACGCCGAGATCCCGCTCCTCGTGATCATCACCGAGGGCGTGCCCGTGCAGGACTCCGCGGAGTTCTGGGCGTACGCCAAGGAGCAGGGCGAGAAGACCCGCATCATCGGCCCGAACTGCCCCGGCATCATCAGCCCCGGAGAATCGCTCGTCGGCATCACCCCGGCGAACATCACCGGCAAGGGCCCCATCGGCCTCGTGTCGAAGTCGGGCACGCTGACCTACCAGATGATGTACGAGCTGCGCGACCTGGGCTTCTCGACCGCCATCGGCATCGGCGGCGACCCCATCATCGGCACCACCCACATCGACGCGCTCGCCGCGTTCGAGGCCGACCCCGAGACGAAGGCGATCGTGATGATCGGCGAGATCGGCGGCGACGCCGAGGAGCGTGCGGCCGACTTCATCAAGGCGAACGTGACCAAGCCGGTCGTCGGCTACGTCGCCGGCTTCACGGCGCCCGAGGGCAAGACCATGGGCCACGCCGGCGCCATCGTGTCCGGCTCGGCCGGCACCGCGCAGGCGAAGAAGGAGGCCCTCGAGGCCGCCGGCGTCAAGGTCGGCAAGACGCCGTCCGAGACGGCGCAGCTGCTGCGCGAGGTCTACGCCGCGCTCTGAGCGCGTCCGGACGAGACGAAGGAGGGCCCCGCCGGATCACCGGCGGGGCCCTTCCGCATTCGGGTGTCGCCGCTCTGTCGGCACGGTCCCGCCCGTGAGAGGGTGAATCCCATGGGTGATTCCACATCGGATGCCGCGGGGCGCACCGATCGGGCGGCCGCGGCGCCCTCAGGCGTGAGCACGCCGCCCAACCTCGCCACGAAGATCGTGCGCACGACGTTCGTCACCGAGGAGGCCGTGTACGGCGTGATCCTGGTGGACGGCATGATCCTCGTCTCGGGCGGCCACGGCGCGACGGCATGGTCGGTGTTCTGGACGGTCATCGGCACGGTGATCGTCTTCTGGGCCGCGCACGTCTACGCCGGCACCGTGGCCCACCACGGCCTCGATCACGACCGCATGATCGGCCTCGGCGAGGCGTTCCGCGGGTCGCTTCGGCGATCCCTCGGGCTTCTCGCCTCGGCGCTCATCCCATCCTTCATCCTGCTGCTCGGCGCCACCCAGGCGATCACCGATGTCTACGCCATCTGGACCGCCCTGTGGGCGGGCGTCGTGGTGCTCGCCGTGCTCGGCTGGGTCGCCTTCGCTCGGCGCGGCTCCCCGTGGCCGATCAGGCTCGCCGGCTCGCTCGCGACCGCCGGGTTCGGCCTCGCGATGATCCTGATGAAGGCGCTCATCCACTGACGCGGGTCGTTTCCGGAGGCGCACCCGGCCTTTCATCCAGAAGAAGTGATGCGCGCGACGGCGTCGTGGCGATAGGTTTCGAGCAAAGGGGGCGGTCATGTCGGATGCAGGGACGTCGGAACTCGAAGCCAGGATCGCGAAGCTCGAAGCCGAGAATGCGGCGTTGCGCGCCGGGTCGGTCACTGCGACGGTCGAGCGCACGGACGCCGCGAGCTCACCGCCGCGCGAACGCCGCCACCGCGGCCGCACCGTCGCGGCCGTCGCGCTCGTCGTCGTCGCACTGCTGCTCGCACCCGTGGCCGTGATCTCGGCGTGGGCGCGGCTCCAGCTGGTCGACACCGACCAGTTCGTCGCGACGTTCGCGCCACTCGCCGAGGAGCCGGCGGTGCAGGCGTACGTCGGCGACCAGGTCACCGCGGCGATCGAGGAGCAGGTCGACATTCCCACCCTGACCTCCGACCTCTTCGACGGCATCAAGCAGCTCGACCTGCCGCCGCGCGCCCAGCAGGCGCTCGGGCTGCTCGAGGCACCCGCGACCCAGGGGCTCCAGTCGCTCGTCTCGGGAATCGTCGACCGGCTCGTCGAGTCGCCGGCCTTCGCCGACATCTGGCGTGCTGCACTCACCCGGAGCCATCAGGCCTTCGTGGCCGCGGTGCAGGGGGATCCCGACTCCGCACTCGCGATCGGAGGCGACGGCACCGTCTCCGTGCAACTCGGCCCCATCATCGAGGCCGTGAAGGACCGCCTGGAGCAACAGGGGGTCGGTTTCGCCGCGAACATCCCAGTGGTCGAGCGCAGCATCGTGATCGCGCAGAACGACGCGTTCGTGCTCATCCAGACCGTCTACGCGCTGGCGGTCGCCGTGGGCACCTGGCTTCCCTGGGTCTGCCTCGCGTTGCTGGCCGCGGGCGTGCTCGTGGCGAAGCGCCGCACCGTGGCACTCGTCTGGACGGCGGCGGGACTCGCGTTGACCATGCTCATCCTCGCAGCCGGCCTCGGCATCGGCCGCACGTTCTTCATCGGCACGGTGAGTCCCTCGATCATGCCGTCCGACACCGCATCGGTGCTCTTCGACGGCCTCGTCGAGCTGATGCTCTCCACGATCGTCGCGGTGCTGGTGCTCGCGGTGCTCGTGGCGGTGATCGGCTGGTTCTCGGGTCCCTGGCGTCCGGCACGGGCCGCCCGCGGCTTCGCCGAGTCGGGCTTCGCATCGCTCCGCGCATCGGCCGCGCGGCACGGCGTCACGACCGGCTCGTTCGGCGTCGCCCTCGACCGCTGGCGCGGCGGCCTGTACGTGATCGTCGCCATCGTTGCGGCCGCCGTCGTACTGCTCAACCGGCCGGTCACGACGAGCCTCGTCGTGTGGACGGTGATCGTCGCGCTCCTCGTCGTACTGCTGATCGAGCTGCTGCGCCGTCCGGCAGCGGAGGTGGCGGCGCAGGCGGCTGCGGCGGAGACGGCAGCTGCGGATGCCGAGATCGCTGCCGCCGATGCCGCGACGACCTCGGCCGCCGAAGCGGCGAT
>NZ_WJSP02000278.1 GCF_009720255.1 Agromyces humi
GTCGCCCCCGGTCTCGGCCACGCGCTCGGCGATCGCGCCGTCGTCGGGCACCAACCACCGGCCCTCGACCCATGCCTGCTTGGCACCGCTCCGCACGGCGCCGGCGTCGGCACGCGCGCCGAGCAACAGCCCGAGCGCGGTGACGACCATGGTCTTGCCGGCGCCGGTCTCACCCGTGACGGCGGTGAATCCGCGCCCCAACGGAAGCGTCGCCTCGGCGATGACGCCGAGGTCGCGGATTCCGAGCTCCTCAATCATCGACGACCTCAATCACGCCCGACCGGGCCGCGCCAACCGGTGACGGGCAACTGGAACTTGTTCACGAGCCGGTCGGTGAACGGTGCCTCGTGGAGACGCGCCAGGCGGACCGGCGTCGGGGACTTGCGCACGATGACCCTCGCGCCCGGCGGCAGGTCGAACGTGCGACGGCCGTCGCACCAGATGACGGCCGAGGCCTGGGTGCGCTGGAGGATCTCGACCGCGAGCGAGGAGTCGGCACCCACCACGAGCGGGCGCGCGAAGAGGGCGTGCGCGCTGAGCGGAACCATGAGCAGGGCTTCGAGGCTCGGCCACACGACGGGTCCGCCGGCGGAGAACGAGTAGGCCGTGGAACCGGTCGGCGTCGCCATCACGATGCCGTCGCACCCGAAGGATGACAGCGGCCGGCGGTCGACTTCGACCACCACCTCGAGCATCCGCTCACGTTCGGCCTTCTCGACGGTGGCCTCGTTGAGGGCCCAACTCTCGTACACGACCTCATCGCCGAGCTTGGCGCGCACCGACAGCGTCATGCGCTCCTCGACGGTGTAGTCGCGCGCGAGGGCCCGGGCGATCGTGTACCCGAGGTCGTCGCGCTCGCTCTCGGCGAGGAAACCGACGTGCCCGAGGTTCACGCCGAGCAGGGCGACGGGGTGGTCGCGCATGAGCTCGGCGGCCCGAAGGATCGTCCCGTCGCCGCCGAGCACGATCACGAGTTCGATGCGAGCGGGGTCGGTCTCCTCGAATCGCCTGACCGCGCCGTTGAGCTCGGGAACGAACGCGTGCACGTCGTCCCAGTGCTCAGCGGCGATGACGGGCACCGCGCCGGCAGCGAGCAACTGCGTGCACACCTCGCCGGTCGCTTCGAGTGCGGACTGACGGCCGGTGTGGGAGACCACGAGGAAGTGCCGTGCGTCGTTCACGCGATCGCGCCTCCTGTCACTTCGTCCACCCGACGCATCCATTCTGTCGGATTCACTCCACGCATCGCGCTGAGGTGGACGAGATACTCGTGGTTCCCGTGGCTCCCGACGATTGGGGAGGACAGGACGCCCGCGGTTCCCAGGCCGAGGTCGAACGCCGCCCAGAGCACGTTCGCCAACGCCTCGGCCCGGAGCGCAGCGTCGCGGACCACACCCTCGCGGACTCCCCCACGACCGACCTCGAACTGGGGCTTCACGAGCAGCACGAAGTCGGCGTCGTCGGCCGCGGACGCGCGGAGCGCCGGCAGCACCGTGGTGAGCGAGATGAACGAGAGGTCGGCGGACACGAGCGACGGGGGCTCGTCGACGCCGGTCGCCCGCGCGAGCGCCATTCGATCGAGATCGCGGACGTTGCAGCCCTCGACCAGCACCAGACCGGGTGCACCGTGCAACTCAGGCGCGAGCTGACCGTGACCCACGTCGACCGCGAGCACCACGCGCGCACCCCGTTCGAGGAGCACCTGCGTGAATCCGCCGGTCGAGGCACCGGCATCGAGCGCCACGCGCCCAGCCGGGTCGACGCCGAACCCGTCGAGGCCGGCGATGAGCTTGTGCGCGGCCCGGCTGACGTAGTGGTCGGATGACGCGACCGCCAGCGCTGCGGACTCCGGCACCTTCAGCGACGGCTTGAGAGCGGGCCGTCCGTCGACGGTCACGACCCCCGCGGCGATCAGGGTCGCCGCCTGCGTGCGCGACCTCGCGAGTCCGCGCGCCGCCAGCGCCGCATCCAGTCGCTGTTCGGGCATCGTCAATTCGGGTCGCGCGACGGGTCGGACCGCTCGAGCTCGGAACGAAGGCGATCCGCGAGCTCCTGGTAGCGGGGCGCCCGCTCGGCCAGCGGCAGCGACTCGATGTCGTGGATGGCGGAAGCCGCGTCGTCTGACGCCTCGCCCGAGCCCCTGACGGCACCGGTCACGGATGCGGCAGCAGCCGCGTCGACGCGATCGACGTCGTCTGGCTCATGGAGGTCGTCGGTACTCATCGCATCAACGCTACCCCGAGGGACTGACCCCGCGGCTGCACGAATCACGCGTAGAGGCTCGGAGGCACATCCAGGGCATGGATCGCGGTGCCCGACTGCCAGATCGCCGCACAGGCGGCGCGGAGCAGATCCAGCCCGCCGTCGCCGGCGGAGACGATCACCACCGTGCGACCGTCGATGCGCACGCGCGCATCGTTCACGCGCACGCCACCACCACGCACCGCCTCGACGACGGGGTACGGCTCGTGGAGTCCGCGCAGGTCGCGCAGGATGAAGTCGGGGCGGCTCGCGGCATCCGCAGCCAGGACCTGCTTCGCGCGGTCGATCCCGGTCAGCACCACGGCACTCGCCATGCCGGCCCGATTCGCCCCGAGGATGTCGGTGTCGAGACGGTCGCCCACGACGAGCGGGCGGTCGGCACCGAAACGACGCTTCGCCTCATCGAAGATCGGCGTCTCGGGCTTGCCCGCGACGACCGGGAACCGTCCGACGGCGGTATGCACCGCGGAGACGAGGGTCCCGTTGCCGGGTGCGATGCCGCGGGCGACGGGGATCGTCCAATCCATGTTCGTCGCGATCCACGGGATTCCTGCCGTGGCGGCATCCGGACCGCCGTGGGCATTCAGCGCGAACGATGCCTCGGCCAGCTCACGCCATCCGACCTCGGGGGCGAAGCCCTGCACCACCGCGTCGGGTGCGTCCTCGGCGGAGCGCGTCACGCGGAATCCGCGCTTCTCCAGTTCCGTGACGATGCCCTCGCCGCCGACCACGAAGACGAGCGCGCCGGGATCGACGCGCTCCTCGAGCAGGCGCATGGCGGCCTGCGGCGACGTGACGACGTCGTGCGGGACGACCTCGAGACCCAGGTCGGCCAGGTGGCCGGCGACGGATGCATCGCTGCGGGAGGCGTTGTTCGTGATGTAGCCGACGGCGCGTTCCGCCTTGGTGCGGTTGAGGCTCTCCACCGCGTGCGGGATCGCGCCGGCACCCGCGTAGACCACGCCGTCCAGGTCGGCGAACACCGCATCGATCCCGTCGAGCGGCGTGGTCGGCTCAGTCCTCGCGCGAAAGAGGCCCATCGGGCGCGTCCTCGTTCGTATCGGCGTCGTCCTCGCCCAGCCCGAGTGCCTCGCCCTCGGCGAGCACCGCCGCGACGTCGTCCTCGAGCACGTCGCCGGGGTCGCCGGGGAGCTCGTCGACCGCGACGGGCGCAGGGTTCGCCGACTCGGGCGCAGCCGGATCAGTCGCCACCACGTCGGCCATCGCCGGCGTGCTGCGCGTCCCCGTCTCGTCGTGCTCCGCCCCACCCTCCAGTTCGACCTCGAAGATCTCGACGAGCTCGGATTCGGCGGCCGGACCGTTGAGCGCCTCATCCGCCCGGCTCGCACGGGCGCGCCAGGACGCGGCCTCGGCATCGCGCCCGAGTTCCTCGAGCACCTCGGCGTACGCCGCGAACAGCGCAGGGCTGTAGGAGAACGCGCGGTCGGGATCGAGCTGCGGGATCTCGAGCTCGGCCAGCGCGAGTTCGGGCTGTTCCAGGTCCAGGCGGGCGCCCGACATCGCGATCGCGAGACCGACTTGCACTGCGGCAGGCAGTTCGTTGCGATCGACTGCGCGGCCGACCTCGAGCGCCCGGTCGGGCCGGCCGACCCCGCGTTCGCTGTCGACCATCAGGGGCAGCTGGTCGTTGCTGCCGGAGATGCGGCGGAACGTGCGCAGTTCCCGGAGCGCGAGCTGGAAGTCGCCTGTCGCGTACGCCGTGATCGCCAGGGTCTCACGGACCACGGCGATGCGCCCGGCTCGTCGAGCGGCGGACATCGCATGCTGGTGCGCGAGTTCAGGGTCCTCATCGAGGTACTCGGATGCCGCGACGAGGTGCCGCGCGACCCAGTCGGCGTTCTCCTTGCTGAGCGTCTTCAGCTCGGCGCGGGCGCCGCGATCGAGATCGCGCGCCTCGATGCGGTCGGGGATCTCGGGATCGTCATGACGCGGACGGACCGCGAGATTCGCGGCGCCGAAGTTCTCGCGCGGCTCCTCGTACTTCGGTCCGCGGGCATCAGGCCGAGGCCCACGTCGATCATCGGAGCGATTCCCGCCACCGGAGTACGGACGCTTCTCGCCGCCACCGGAGTAGGGACGCTTCTCGCCGCCACCGGAGTACGGACGCTTCTCCCCGCCACCGGAGTACGGACGCTTCTCCCCGCCACCGGAGTACGGACGCTTCTCCCCGCCACCGGAGTACGGACGCTTCTCCCCGCCACCGGAGTACGGACGCTTCTCCCCGCCACCGGAGTACGGACGCTTCTCCCCGCCACCGGAGTACGGACGCTTCTCCCCACCACCCCGGGAGGCGTCGCGCCCGGTCCCCTGGCCGGAACGGCTCGGTGAGGATCCGCGGGAGCTTCCTTGCGCCCGGTCCGCACCCCGATCGTTTCGTTTGGGGCGGTCGTGCTCACCCGAGTCGTGCGTCGAATCGCTCACGATTGTCCTGTCGTGTGTGGAGTCCTCATCGGACTCAACCGTACTGCGGCCGACGTTGCAGCGGCCCGTTAACGAGAAATGGCCACCCGTCTTCGGGTGGCCATTCCTCAATGAATGTCCGGCGGTGTCCTACTCTCCCACAGGGTCTCCCCTGCAGTACCATCGGCGCTGCGAGTCTTAGCTTCCGGGTTCGGAATGTGTCCGGGCGTTTCCCTCGCGCTATGGCCGCCGAAACTCGTGCCACACCCACGTTGCCCCACCAGGGTGGGTTGGGTGTGTGGTTACGGCACCCCACATGTGGTGGGGTGAAATCTGTGTTGTGTTATGTGTGTTTCCGTCTGTTGGGAACCACAGAGTGGACGCGAGCAATCTTGGAGGCCACTCACACGG
>NZ_WJSP02000279.1 GCF_009720255.1 Agromyces humi
GGCCGGCCGCTTCGCCGATGTTCCACTCCACCGGGTGGAGCCGGAAGGCCCCGTTGGTGATGTGGGTGGTACCGACGTTCTTGCCCGCGGGCAGGAGGTTCTCCAGCCGGCGGGGGATCAGGGCTCCGAGCGGGATCTCGAAGGGTCGCGAGGGCAGGTCGAGGTAGTTGTCGCCGCCAGTGGTCGGGTGCAGGTCGATGCGGTACATGCCGACGCCGACGCTGTCGTCGAACGTGACCGGGCTCGCATCGCTCCGCACCGCGATCGAGAGGTCGAGCTCCGTCACCGTGGTCTCGGCGAGGATGCGACGCGACTCGCGGATGTACGGCGCCATCGCGAGGCCGTCGGGCCCTTGCGTCAGGTCGGAGCGCAGGCGGAGGCCGGGGTGCCCGGTGCCGCCGTCGGCGCGCGGCGCCTCGGTCTGCAGCCAATAGAGCATCGACAGCGACTGCTGCCGAGCGGATGCCTCGCGCTCCGCGCGCACCGTGTCGGGCACGTCGATGATCGGGCCGTCGATGTAGTCGATCATCGGCCAGTTCACGAGCACGACGTCGCTCGGGTAGGTGCCCGGACGGAAGTTGTGCCGCGCCACGATGCGCCGGAACGTCCAGAGCTCGCGGTCGCCGGCGTCGGCGCGCTGGTCGGCGACGAGGTCGGCCGCGGCGGGGTTCGGCGTGAACGTGCGGGTCGAGATCTCGAGCGTGCGTGGGTCGGGGCCCGTGAGCGAGATCATCGGCGCGCCCCAGAAGTCGGGCTGCACCCGGCGCCACGCGTCGTAGGCGGCCGGGCGGTCGATGGTGTGGTCGCCGTCGACCTGGTCGATCACGAAGCACCAGCTGATCGCCTGCTGGTTGTGGGGCTGCGCCTCATCGGGCGCGCTCGGCTCGCCCGTGTCGCGACGCGACTCGTAACCCGTCACGTACTCGGCGCCGGTGAGCGGCAGCAGGTCGCCGAGCTCGGTCGCGTCGATGACGTAGTCGGCTGCGACGGTGGTCTCCCGACCGTCATCGAGGTGGCGGAAGGTGACCGACTCGACGCGATCGCGGTCGACGGATGCCGCGACGGGCACGGCCGGCTGCAGGATCCGCAGGCGACCCGTCGCCCGGTACGGCGCGAGCATCGACTCGATGACGGCGACGCCGACGAGCGGCTCGGCGCAGACCCGGCCGACTAGGCCGGCACCGGGATTGAGGTGGGGATCCTCGCGTGCGGCATCCGTCAGGGGGTAGTTGCGCCGGTAGTAGTCGCGGATGCCGTCGCGGAGGGCCCGGTAGCGGGCCGTCGCGCCGAACCGCTCGATCCACGTGTGCTCGTCCATCGGCACACCCTGGCTGGTCAACTGGCCCCCGAGCCATCGGTACTCCTCGGTGAGCACGACCGAGCGGCCGCCCTCGAGGGCCCCGAGCGCGGCGGCGACCCCGCCCAGGCCGCCGCCGGCGATGAGGACCTCGGTGCGCAGTTCGACCGGGGTGGTTCGCGGGCTCATTCGGTCGCCTCGGCGGGCCCGGCGAGCGTCACGCCGGCGATGGCCGGGCACGGCAGCGTCTGCCGCAGCTCGTCGGGTCGCACGTCGTCATCGGGGTCGAGGATGCGGGCCAGCAGGCTGGTCGCGGCGCTGGCGAGGGCGGTGCGCGGAGGGCTGAGCCGGGTGAACTCGACCGAGCCCCCGCCCCGACCGGGCTCGGAGAGCACGATCATACTGAGCTGCCGCGGCACCTCGACGCCGTCGCGCGCCGCGAATTCGTGCAGCCGCTCGGCCCATTCGGCGGTCTCGACCACGACGACGGTCGCGCCCGAGTCGCGGATCGCCGCCCAATCGCGCTGGAGGTCGTCACCGAGCGACGGGATGGTCAGCAGCTGCTCGACGGCGGATGCCCCGCCGCGGCGCTCGAGCTCGTCGACGACGCCGGCGCGGCGGTCGAGCACCGACTCGCCTCGGCTGTCGACATGGAGGTAGGCGAAACGCCGGTGGCCGAGCTCCCACGCCTGCCCGATCAGGGCCGCGGTGCCGCTCGCGTAGTCGATGGCGACGTAGGGCACGCCCTCCACGTCGCGACGGCCGACGGCGACGAACGGGAACCCATCGGCGACGAGGTGCTCGAGCTCGGCGTGGTCCATCTCGACACCGAGCAGGAGGCATCCGTCGGCCAGGCGCAACCGATTGTGCTCGTGGAACAGACGACGGGAGCCGTTCACCACCGGCGCGCTCGTGAAGAGCAGCAGATCGCAACCGAGGTCCTCGGCCGCCTGTTCGATTCCGCTGAGCAGCGGGGCGTAGAAGTCCTGGCTCTCGGTCGGGAACGCCGGCTCGTAGGTGAAGACGCCGAGGATCTTGTTGCCCACCCCCGCGAGGCGGCGGGCGGCCGGGTCGGCCACGTAGCCGGTCTCGCGCAGCACCTTGAGCACGCGCTCGCGGGTCTCCTCGGGGATGCGGGCGGCACCGTCGGCCTTGTCGTTCAGCACGAGCGACACGGTCGCCTGGCTGACGCCGGCGAGTTCGGCGATGCGTCGCTGCGTGATGCGCCGCGACGGGGTCTTGGAAGTCGTCATCGAAGTCCTCTGGGTCTTGTCCTGCGGTGCTAATCCGCATTAGCGTGGACACTACCTGATGCTAATGCGCATTAGCAACTCGGTTCCCCAGAATCTCTCGATGGCGATGCAGCCCGTCGACGATACCTCCGGAGTGGATCGGGTGCCCGCGTACCGAAGGAGCTACCGCATGCCATCGACCCGGCGCATCCGCGCCTCGCTCGCCACCGTCGCCCTCGCGGCGCTGGCCCTGACCACCACCCCTGTCGCCATGGCGCCGGCCGCCGCGGCGGCCGAGCCGTTCCCCCAGTTCGCGTACGAGGGGGTGATCACGGAGAAGGAGAAGATGCTCTACAACCCCACGAACGAGTTCATCTTCCCCAGCGTCTTCCACGCGGGCGCGTACCTCGACGACCCGCTCGGCGACTGGTACCTCTACCTCGCGCCGCACGACGCCCCCGCCGGCGTGATGCTCATGTACGCCGACAGCCTCGACGGCCCGTGGACGGAGTACGAGGCGAATCCCATCATCGCGAGCGAGTGGGAGCCGTACTACGACGTCTCCCACGTGTCCTCCCCCGACGCCATCTGGAACGACGAGGCCGGCGAGCTGTTCCTGTACTTCCACGGCGAGAACTCGGTCACCCGCTACGCCTCCTCGAGCGACGGCATCCACTTCGACTACGGGGACATCGTCGTGTCCAACGCGATGGGCGGCCCCGGCGTCACCGAGACGAGCTATGCGCGCGTGTTCAAGCATCCCGACCCCGGCTCGGGATACCGCTACGGCATGTTCTACATGGCGAATTACACCGACAACCACCGACACATCAAGCTCGCCGAGTCGGTCGACGGCATCACGTGGACGGTGCGCCCGGGCACGGTCGTCGATCCCGGCACCGGTGACGGCGGCAACGTCTCGGGCGGCAACCTCTGGGAGTGGGACGACCAGCTCTACGTGATCTACCACAACTCCACCGGCAGCGTCATGGCGCGCCCCATCGACCCCACCCTCACCGACGTCGGCCCCGCCCGGCTCCTGCACCGGTCGAGCGGCACCGGCGACGACACCGGACGCGTCGCAGCCCCCGAAATCGTCGAGGAGGGCGACGACGTCTACCTGTTCTACGAGTCGGGCGATCGGCTCGGCGCCACCATCGCCTACGCCAAGAACGACCCGAACGCCGAGCCCCCGACCGAGCCCGAGCCGATCGGGTGGCCGACCGACCCGGCCGATCCGACGTTCGAGCACTGCGCCGCCGACCGCTCCGACGAGTTCGACGGCACCGCACTGTCGGCCGACTGGGCCCGCGTCGTGCGCGAGGACAGCGCCCGCCACACCGTCGGCGACGGAGTGCTCACCGTCCCCACGTACTCCGGGGGTGTCGCCGCGGCCCCCCTCCCGCAGCAGGAGCTCCCCGACGGGCCCTGGCAGCTCACGACGAAGCTGAGCATCGACGTGTCGCAGCGCTTCCAGCAGGCCGGCCTGCTCCTCTACGCGTCCGACACGGTCTACGGCAAGTTCGACCTCGGCCAGGCCACCGGTGGCAAGACGCTTGAGGTGGTCCGGTACCTGAACGGCAGCAACCGCCAGGACTCCGCCGCCCCGGCGGTCCCGGAGGCCGACACCGTGTGGCTGAGGCTCACGAGCGACGGCATCTCGATCCAGCCGAGCGTCTCCTACGACGGCGCCGCGTTCAGCGACTACGGTCGGGCGTTCTCGATGAACGAGACGCCGTTCACCCACGTCGGGCCGTACGCGTTCCGGGGCACGGCGGGCGCCGCCGAGATCGACGCGACCTTCGACTGGTTCCGCTGGTCGCCGCGACCGGAGGCATACGCGGACTGTGTCGCCGAGGGGGCTCCCGCCGCCGGCGTGCTGAGCTCCACGAGCGGCTGGGAGACCGGGCTCGACGACGGCTCCTTCGACGTGCGCATGAACCTCTGGTGGGGCACGAACGCGAGCGAGTTCCGCCTGTACGAGAACGACGCGCTGATCGCGACGGTGCCGCTGACGGCTTCCTCGCCCGAGGCGCAGGCCGCGTCGGTCGAGATCCCGGACCGGCCGAACGGCACGTACGTGTACCGCGGCGAACTCGAGAACGGCTACGGCGTGACCGCGACCGAGCCGCTCACGGTCGAGGTGACGGATGCCGCGCCGGCACGTCCCGTGCTCCGGAACATGGACTGGGACGGCGACGGCGACCTGCGGCTCGAGGCGAACCTCTGGTGGGGTACCAACGCCGATGCGTGGGAGCTGCGCCAGGATGGCAAGGCGATCGCGAGCGGAACGCTCGTGCCCGCGACGCCCTCCGCGCAGCACGTGGAGATCCCGGTGACCGGTCTCGCGGTGGGCGCGCACGCCTTCATGATCGCATTCACCAATCACGCGGGAACGACGGAGTCGAAGCCGATCACCGTGAAGGTCACGGGCTAGGCCGCGGGTCGGGGGGCGGGCTCAGCCCGCCCGCCGGCCGGCCCCTGGGAAGCCGCGCGGCCGCGGGATTCAGGCGT
>NZ_WJSP02000028.1 GCF_009720255.1 Agromyces humi
ATCGGCATGCGGAACATCGTCATGCCGGGTGCGCGCATGGTGATGATCGTGGTGATGAAGTTCACCGCGCCGAGGATGGTTCCGAAGCCCGAGAGGCCCAGGCCGAGCATCCACAGGTTGCCGCCGATGCCTGGCGAGAACGTGGTCGATGCGAGTGGCTGGTAGGCGAACCACCCGAACGATGCGGCGCCCTGCGGCGTGAAGAAGCCGGCGACCGCCATGAGCGAACCGAAGTTGAACAGCCAGTAGGCGAACGCGTTGAGGCGCGGGAACGCGACGTCGGGTGCCCCGATCTGCAGGGGCATGAGCACGTTCGCGAAGCCCGCGAAGAGCGGGGTCGCGAACATGAGCAGCATGATCGTGCCGTGCATCGTGAACAGCTGGTTGTACTGCTCGCGGGTCTGGACGATCTCGAGGCCTGGCTCGAACAGCTGCGCGCGGATGATGAGCGCCATCACGCCGCCGATGCAGAAGTAGATGAACGCGGTGATCAGGTAGAGGTACCCGATGACCTTGTGGTCGGTGGAGGTGATCCACCGGACGAGGATGTTCCCCTTGCGTTCGACCTTGGAAGCGCCGAACGGCAGGCTGCTCGACTGGGGCCGAGCCGGTGCGGTCGTGGTGCTCATTCGGCTTCGGTCTCCTCTTGCAGCTTGGGCGTGCCCGTTCCGGGCAGGTTCTGGTTGCGGTCGTACTCGTCGGAGAGCTGGCCCTCCTGGCCGAGATCGCGCAGCGACTCGATGTACTGCTCGTACTCGGCCTCGGAGACGACCTCGACGTTGAAGAGCATGAGGGAGTGGTACTCGCCGCAGAGCTCGGCGCACTTGCCCTCGTAGGTGCCCTCCCGCTCGGGGACGAACGACATGTAGTTGGTCTTGCCCGGGAACATGTCCTTCTTGTAGAGGAAGTCCACGACCCAGAAGGAGTGGATCACGTCGCGGGACTGGAGCTCGATCTCGACGTTCTTGCCGACGGGCAGGTAGAGCGTGGGCAGTTCGGACTGCACCAGCGAGCCCTTCGCGCCCTCGTCGGACAGCTGGCCCTGGATGCCGGGCGAGTAGACGTCTTCGTTGACGTAGTTGAAGTCCCACGCCCACTGCTTGGCGATGACCTCGACCTTGACGTCGATGTCGTCCTCCGCGAAGCGCTGCTCGATGATCGCCTGGTCTCGCGCCGTGAAGGCGAAGAAGCCGAGCACGAGGATCAGCGGCACGATCGTGTAGAAGACCTCGATCGGCATGTTGTAGCGCAACTGCACGGGCAGGCCGGTCTGGCCCTTGCGACGGCGGTACGCGATGACCGCCCAGATGGTGAGGCCCCACGTGATGACGCCGACGACGAGCAGCACGATCCATGACGTGACCCAGAGGCCCGACACGAGTTCGGTGTGGTTCGTGACCGGCGGCTGTCCGGCTTCGAATCCGGGGAGGAATCCGTTCAGCTGCGCCTCGGTGCATCCTGCGAGGACGAGGCTGAGCGACGCTGCGATCGGGATTGCAGCCCATCGGAGACGGCGATTGTGGCGCACCGGTGACCTTTCGGGAGACTCGAAGGCGCTTCTCAGCGAAGCGCGGTGATCGAGACCTAGCCTACTCCGAACCTGCTGCCCGGGTGTGCACGCGGGGCCCGGATCGAGCACGTCGGAACGCGGATTCCCATCTGGTCTGCGGAAACGACGAAGGGAGGTCGCCTCGGCGACCTCCCTTCGGAGCGTGGTGGACTTCGCTCAGTGGAACGAGTCCCCGCAGGCGCAGCTGCCCTGCGCGTTCGGGTTGTCGATGGTGAAGCCCTGCTTCTGGATCGTGTCCTCGAAGTCGATGGATGCGCCGTCGAGATACGGCACGCTCATCTTGTCGACCACGACCTCGACACCCGAGTAGTCGACGACCGCGTCGCCGTCGAGGAGGCGCTCGTCGAAGTACAGCTGGTAGATGAGGCCGGAGCAGCCGCCGGGCTGCACCGCCACGCGGAGTCGCAGGTCGTCACGCCCCTCCTGCTCGAGGAGGCTGCGCACCTTGTCGGCGGCGGGCTCGCTCAGCTTCACGCCGTGCGCGGTCTCGGTGATCGTGTCGCTCATGTCTCTCCTCGGTGCGTCGGAAACGCGGGAATCTTCCTCCATGGTAACCGCCGAACCGGAGCGCACGTCCGGTCTTTGCTCAGGAAGTCGTCGTCCTCGCCTCGAGGCGCGCCAGGAAGAGCGCCTCACTGAGCAGCGCGCGCTTGAACACGCCGAGGTGCAGCGACTCGTTGGGGCTGTGCGCCCGCGAGTCGGGATCCTCCACGCCGGTCACGAGGATCTGCGCCCCGGGGAACTCCTCGACGAGCTCCGCGATGAACGGGATGGATCCGCCGACGCCGATCTCGACGGGTTCGCGGCCCCAGCCCTCCGCCATCGCGGCGCGGGTCTCTGCGACCGCCCAGCCGCTCGTGTCGACGAGGAACGCCTGACCGGTGTCGACGTCCTCGAAGGTGAGGCGCGCGCCGAACGGGGCGTTCGCCTCGAGGTGCGCGCGGATCGCCTCGTACGCCTCGTCGGCGTCCTGTCCGGGGGCGATGCGTGCGCTGACCCGCACGCGCACGCCGGGCACCAGCGTGTTCGAGGCGTTCGCGACATCCGGGGCATCGATGCCCGTGATCGTGACCGCCGGCTGCGCCCAGATGCGCGAGAGGATCGTGCCGTTGCCGATCGGCGAGACGCCGTCGAGCAGTCCCGTCTCTCGGCGCAGCTGGTCCTCGTCGTAGGCCGGCGTCTCGAGGTCGGCGCTGCGGAGGCCGGCGACCGCCACCGACCCGTCGGGAGCCCAGAGCGTGTCGAGCATGCGGATGGCCGCGAGCATCGCGTCGGGCACGGCGCCGCCGAACATGCCGGAGTGCGAGGCGTGGTCGAGGGTGTCGATGCGCACGTTGAAGGCCACGGCGCCCCGGAGCGCGACGGTGATCGCGGGCGTCTCGAGGTCCCAGTTGCCGGAGTCGGCCACGATGATCGCGTCGGCGGTGAGGAGCTCGCGGTTCTCGCGCAGGAAGTTCGCGAACGAGCGCGAGGCCCACTCCTCCTCGCCCTCGACGAACACGGCGATGCCGAGGTCGAAGTCGCCGGATGCCTCGGCGAAGGCGCGGATCGCGCCGACATGCGCCATGACGCCCGCCTTGTCGTCGGCCGCGCCGCGACCGTGCAGGCGGTCGCCGCGCTGCGTGGGCTCGAACGGCGGGGTCTGCCAGTCCTCGTCCTTGCCGGGCGGCTGGACGTCGTGGTGCGCGTAGAGCAGTACGGTGGGCCGCCCGTTGCGCGCCGGGCGGCTGGCGACGACTGCGGGCTGTCCGAGTTCCGACCCGTCCTCCACCGCGGCGCGGCGCACCTCGACGAGGTCGAACACGCCGGTCCCCCGCAGCAGCGCGGCGACCGCCTCTGCGCTCTCGGCGACATGGGTCGCGTCGAACGCCGGCCAGGAGACGGATGGGATGCGCACGAGCCCGGCGAGGTCGGCCACGGTGGCCGGGAACCCGGCGTCGACGGCGGCGCGGATCGCGTCCGAGGTCTCGGGCACGGGTACGACGTCGGATTCGGTGAGTCGGGGGTCGGTCATGCCGGTAATCTTAAGGGCAACCGAACCGAGGACTCCCGTGGCAAAGCAACCGAACAGCAGCGACCAGCCGAGCGTCGAGACGCTCGAAGAGACCCAGGCCCGGGTGAAGGCCGGCAAGGGCGCGCCCACGCCGAGCCGCGCCGAGCAGGAGGCCGCGCGCAAGCGCCCGCTCGTTCCGAACGACCGCAAGGAAGCGGCGAAGCAGGCCCGCGCCCAGCAGTCCGAGGCGCGGGAACGCGCCCGCGTCGGCATGGCCCTCGGCGACGACCGCTACCTGCCCGCACGCGACCGCGGCCCGCAGAAGAAGTTCGTACGCGACTACGTCGACGCCCGGTTCAGCATCGGCGAGGTGCTCATCCCGGTGATGTTCCTCGTCATCCTGCTCACGCTCATCCCGAGCGCCCAGGTGCAGACCATCGGCATCCTGGCGCTGTGGGCGTTCTTCCTCATCGCGGTCGTCGACGTCGTGATCCTCGGCTACGTGGTGACCCGCAAGGTCAAGGCGAAGTTCGGCGATGACAAGGCCGAGCGGGTGCGCTGGTACGCGGCGATGCGCGCGTTGCAGCTCCGGCCGCTGCGGCTTCCGAAGCCGCAGGTCAAGCGCGGGCAGTACCCCTCCTGAGGCCGGTCGGCACCACGAGCGCAGACGCCCGGGGGGTCAGTCCGCGCGGGTGTAGACGCCGCCCCTGACCAGCGGGACGCGGGTCTCCTCGTCGCTCAGCGCGCCGTGCTGGCCGATCATCGACTCCGCCTGCCGGTTCGGTTCGCGGCGGTCGTAGTACGCGATGCCCGCCCTGGCGATGACGAGCAGGTCGCCGATGCGTGGCCGCACCTCGTCGGCGACCTCGCCGTACATGCCGGTCGCGATCGCCTCGTCGCGGGTGACGACCCAGGCACGGTGCTCCTCGGCGCCGCGCCACCGGTCGGCCAGCGCCGCACGGGCCGCGGCGTCGAGGTCGGGCTCGAGGGAGAGCGAGAGGAAGCGGGGTTCGCCGCCCACGTGGCGCACGCCGTCGAGGAGTTCGGGCTTCGCGTCGATGAACACGTGCCGGTGGGCGGGCACGTCGATGACGCCGTGGTCGGCGGTGACGAGCAGGCCCGTGCCACGCGGCATCCGTCGTTCGAAGGCGGACAGCTCGGCGTCGAGCTCCTCGAGGATGCCGAGCCAGCGGTCCGACTCCCAGCCGTGGGCATGGGCCGCCTGGTCGAGTTCGGGAACGTAGAGGTACACGAGCGCGCCCGCCTCCCCCTCGATCAGGGTGCACGCCTCGGCGAACCGGTCGGCGATGGTCGCGGCCGCGCGATACTCGGCCCCGCGCAGCACGGCCCTGGTGAAGCCCGAGTCTGCGTACCGGGCTGCACCGACGGCGAAGCTGCGGATGCCGCGCTCCGCAGCCTCCTCGAAGCGCGTCGTCGAGCGCTGCCAGGTCTCGGGCACCATGCCGGCGTCCCAGCCGCTCAGCTGGTTCACGACGCGGTCGCGGGCCTCGTCGAAGACGCGGTAGCCCACGAGCCCGTGCTCCCCCGGCATCCTGCCGGTGGTGAAGCTCGCGATCGCCGCGGCGGTCGTCGACGGCACGACCGTGCGGATGACGTCGCGCCGGGACATCCGCCCCGCAAGGAATCTGGCGTGCCCGGCCCTCGCCTGGATGTTGGCTGCGCCCAGCCCGTCGACGAGCACCACGACGGCTCCGGATGCCGCGGGGAGCCCGAACTCGTTCGCCTCCCCAGTGAGGCTCGCGATCGAACTGGCGAGCACCCCGGCAAGCCGCGGAGCTGTGACGGCGGGCACCGGTAGCATGGCAGGCATCGCGCCCAGTCTGGCACAGGCCAGGGCGCGCTCCTCGTTCGCCGCGTGCCCCCAGCACGCCTGCCGCAGAGACCACGGATGACCCGAGCCAAGAACCCGCCCGCAGACGAACCGATCGTCGAACGCATCCAAGACGTCGACGTCGCCACCGAGATGCAGGGCTCGTTCCTCGAGTACGCCTATTCGGTCATCTACTCGCGGGCGTTGCCCGACGCGCGCGACGGATTGAAGCCCGTGCAGCGACGCATCCTCTACCAGATGGTCGAGATGGGGCTGCGGCCCGATCGAGGCCACGTGAAGTCGGCGCGGGTCGTCGGCGAGGTCATGGGCAAGCTGCATCCGCACGGCGACACGGCCATCTACGACGCGCTCGTGCGCATGGCCCAGGCGTTCACGCTCCGAGTCCCGCTCATCGACGGCCACGGCAACTTCGGCTCGCTCGACGACGGGCCAGCGGCGCCGCGCTACACCGAGGCCCGGCTCGACGCGCCTGCGCTGGCGATGACCGAGGGGCTCGACGAGGACGTCGTGGACTTCGTGCCGAACTACGACAACCAGCTGACCCAGCCCGAGGTGCTGCCGGCGGCCTACCCGAACCTCCTCGTGAACGGCGCGAGCGGCATCGCCGTCGGCATGGCCACCAACATGGCCCCGCACAACCTCATCGAGGTCGTCGGGGCGGCCCGGCACCTCATCGCCCACCCGAACGCCACACTCGATGAGCTGATGGAGTTCGTGCCGGGGCCCGACCTGCCCACCGGCGGCACCATCGTCGGGCTTGCGGGAATCAAGGACGCCTACGCCACCGGCCGCGGGGCGTTCAAGACCCGCGCCAAGGTCCGTGTCGAGAACATCACCGCACGCAAGACCGGGCTCGTCGTCACCGAGCTGCCCTACCTCGTCGGCCCCGAGAAGGTCATCGAGAAGATCAAGGACGGCGTCAACGCCAAGAAGATCAGCGGCATCTCCGATGTCACCGACCTCACCGATCGCACCAACGGCCTCCGGCTCGTCATCGGCATCAAGACCGGTTTCAGTCCCGACGCCGTGCTCGAACAGCTCTACCGGCTCACCCCGCTCGAGGACTCCTTCAACATCAACAACGTCGCCCTCGTCGACGGCGGTCCGCAGACCCTCGGGCTGCGGGAGCTGCTGCAGGTGTACGTGGCGCACCGCATCTCCGTCGTCACGCGCCGGTCGCAGTACCGCCTCGCGCGCCGACGTGAACGCCTGCACCTCGTCGACGGCCTGCTCATCGCGATCCTCGACATCGACGAGGTCATCCAGGTCATCCGGTCGAGCGACGACACCGCCGCGGCACGTGCCCGCCTGATGGAGGTCTTCGACCTCAGCCACGTGCAGGCCGAGTACATCCTCGAGCTGCAGCTGCGCCGGCTCACCAAGTTCTCGCGCATCGAGCTCGAAGCCGAGCGCGACAAGCTCCGCGCCGAGATCGCCGAGCTCGAGGAGCTGCTCGCGAGCCGCCATCGCATCGAGGCCCTCGTGTCCGACGAGCTCGCCGAGGTCGCCGAGCGCTACGGCACGCCGCGCCGCACCCTGCTCACCGACGCGCGCCCGAGCATCGCCGGGGCGGCGGCCAAGCGGCAGGCCGCCGTGCTGGAGGTGGCGGATGTCCCGTGCCGCGTGTTCCTCAGCGCGACGGGTCGCATCGCGCGCGTCGACCTGCCCGATGGTCCCGACGGACCCCCGACGATCACGCCGCCCTCCCGTCGCAGCAAGCACGACGCGATCCGATCGACCCTCGACACCACGAGCCGCGCCGAGATCGGGGCTGTCACGAGCCTCGGCCGGCTCATCCGGTTCACGCCCGTCGACCTCCCGATGCTGCCGCCCACGTCCGTTCAGCTCGGGGCCGGCGTACGGATCGGCGACTACCTCGCGCTGCCGAACCGAGACGAGAAGGTGCTGGCGATCGTCTCGCTCGACGCGGACCGCTCGATCGCCCTCGGCACCAAGCAGGGGGTCGTGAAGCGCGTGTCGACGGGCGCGTACCCGAACAAGCCCGAGTTCGAGGTCATCGGGCTGAAGGCCGGCGATGAGGTGGTCGGCGCAGTGCAGGGCGACGAATCCGACGAGCTCGTGTTCGTGGCATCCGATGCGCAGTTGCTGCGGTTCCCGGCGTCCAGTGTGCGTCCGCAGGGCTGCCCTGCCGGCGGCATGGCAGGCATCAACCTCGCCGCCGGCTCGCACGTCGTGCATTTCACGAGCGTTCCCGCCGACGCGCGCGACGACGCGCTGGTGGTCACGGTCGCCGCGAGCAACGAGACACTGCTCGGCACCGACCCCGGATCGGCGAAGGTGAGCCCGTTCGCGGAGTTCCCACCCAAGGGTCGCGCGACCGGAGGGGTGCGGGCCCAGCGGTTCCTGAAGGGCGAGGATGCGCTGCACCTCGCCTGGGTGGGGCGCTCCCCCGCCCTGGCGGTCGGGGTCGACGGGTCGGCACGTCAGCTGCCCGACGGCGGTGCGAAGCGCGACGCGTCGGGTCAGCCGCTCGAGGCGGTCGTCGCCGCGATCGGCACGCGCATCGGCTGAGGCCAGCGGTCGGCCTGCCTTCCATCCCCGGCGACCTTGACGCCGGCTCCGTCCAGCGGCATATTCGGGCGTGGCCCCCGCGACGAGGACGGCGTACCGCCGACCGATCGAGGTGGCGGACGAAGGGGGCGTGATGACGCGGGCGACGCTGGGGTCGACGATCGACGGCCAGGTGCTGGAGCCGGGAGATCCCGACTACGACGAGGCGCGCACCGTGTGGAACGCGATGATCGATCGCAGGCCCCGATACGTGGTGCAGTGCGCCGGCGCCGGGGATGTGGCAGATGCCGTGCGGTTCGCGAGGGCGCACGATCTGGACCTCGGCATCCGCTGCGGCGGCCATGGCATCGTCGGTCACGCCGTTCCGGATGACGGTCTCATGATCGACCTGCGACCGATGGGGTCGGTCGCGGTCGACCCGGCGTCCCGGCGCGCACACGTGCAGGGCGGCGCCCTGCTCGGCGCCCTCGACCGCGCTGCGCAGGCGCACGGCCTCGCCACCACGGCGGGCAATGTCTCGCACACGGGGGTCGGCGGCCTGACCCTCGGCGGCGGGATGGGGTGGTTGGCACGGCAGCACGGCCTCACGTGCGACAACGTGGTGTCGTTCGACATGGTCACCGCTGACGGCGAGCTCGTGCACACCAGTGCTGAGGAGCGTCCAGAGCTGTTCTGGGCGCTCCGCGGTGGAGGCGGCAATTTCGGCGTCGTCACGGACTTCGAGTTCGCACTGCACCCCGAGGCCGGCCACGCCATCGCCGCGGAGTTCCATTTCTCGGCCGCCGAAGCACGAGCGCCGATGCGCCGCTGGCGCGACCTCAACGGCGCGGCGCCACGGCAGGCCACGTTCACCGTGACCATCGTCGGCCAGGTGGTCGCACTCGGCCTCGTCTGGGTCGGGGATTCGGCCGACGGTGCGGCGATCGTCTCGGCGCTCCGCGACGAGCTCGCCCGCGATGCCGAGCCGCTGCGGGAGGCGATCGCCCCGATGACGTACCTCGAGCTCCAGACCCGTGAGGACGACGAGGAGGGCCACGCCTGGCGCCGGTATTGGAAGGGCCACTACTTCAGCGCCCTCCGCGACGAGGCGATCGATGCCCTCCTGACCCGTGAGGGACCCGACCTCCCGAACGTGAGCCTGCAGGCGTACGGCGGGGCGATCGCCGACGTCCCCGACGGCGACACGGCGTTCGCCCGGCGCGACACCGCCTTCGAATTCGTCGCGGCGTCGCGCTGGAGCGACCCCGCCGAGGACGAGGCACGGATGTCGGCCGCCCGCCGCTACGCCGCGGCGCTCGACGGCTATGCCAGCGGCGCGTACGTCAACGTGCTCGGCGACGACGGAGCCGCCGGGCTCCGACGGGCGTACACCGAGCAGAAGCTGGCCAGGCTCACGGCGGTGAAGGACCGCTACGACCCGGGCAACGCCTTCCACCTCAACCAGAACATCCGGCCGAGCAGGAACTGAGCCGGCGGGTGCTCAGGCGTCGATGCGGTCGCGCTCGAGCGCGTCGGAGCTGTCGATGATGAACTCCTTGCGCGGTGCGACGTCGTTGCCCATCAGCAGCTCGAAGACGCGTCCGGCGTTCTCCGCGTCGCCGAGGCCGACGCGGCGGAGCGTGCGGTGGCGCTTGTCCATCGTCGTCGTCGCGAGCTGATCGGCATCCATCTCACCGAGTCCCTTGTACCGCTGGATGGGGTCCTGGTACCGACGGCCCTGCTTCTTCAGCGTGGCGAGGACGCCCTGCAGCTCCGCCTCCGAGTAGGTGTAGATGATCTCGTTCGGCTTCGAGCCGGGGTTCATCACGACGACGCGATGCAGCGGCGGCACGGCCGCGAAGACCCGGCCCTCCTCGATCATCGGACGCATGTAGCGGAAGAACAGGGTGAGCAGCAGGGTGCGGATGTGCGCACCGTCGACGTCGGCGTCGCTCATGATGATGACCTTGCCGTACCGCGCCGTCGACAGGTCGAAGCTGCGACCCGAACCGGCACCGATGACCTGGATGATCGAGGCGCATTCCGCATTGCCGAGCATGTCGGAGACGCTCGCCTTCTGCACGTTCAGGATCTTGCCGCGGATGGGCAGGAGCGCCTGGTGCTCGCTGTCGCGGGCGAGCTTCGCCGTGCCGAGCGCCGAGTCGCCCTCGACGATGAACAGCTCGCTGTGGGCCACGTCGCTCGAGCGGCAGTCGACGAGCTTCGCCGGCAGCGATGAGCTCTCGAGCGCGTTCTTGCGTCGCTGCGTCTCCTTGTGCGCGCGTGCCGAGATGCGCGACTTCATCTCGGCGACGACCTTGTCGAGGAGCAGCGCGGACTGCGCCTTGTCGTCGCGTTTCGACGAGGCGAACCGCGCGCCGAGCTCCTTCATGAGCACGTTGGAGACGATGGCGCGCACGGCAGGTGTGCCGAGCACCTCCTTCGTCTGGCCCTCGAACTGCGGCTCGGGCAGGCGCACCGTGATCACGGCGGTCAGACCCGCGAGCACGTCGTCCTTCTCGAGCTTGTCGCTGCCGGCCTTCAGGCGTCGGGCGTTCAGTTCGACCTGCTGGCGCAGGAACTTGAGCAGGCCCTGCTCGAAGCCGGTCTGGTGCGTGCCGCCCTTGGGCGTGGCGATGATGTTGACGAACGACTTCACGATCGTGTCGTACCCGGTGCCCCAGCGCAGTGCGATGTCCACCTGGCATTCACGGTGCAGCTCGGTGGGCACCATCGCCCCGGCGTCGGTCAGCACCGGCACCGTCTCCGTGAACGGGCCGACGCCGGTGATCCGCCAGATGTCGGTGAGCGCCGCATCGGTGGCGAGGTGCTCGGCGAACTCGGAGATGCCGCCCTCGAACTGGAACGACGTGGTGTGCGGCTCCGCCCCGCGCTCGTCCCTGACGTCGATCGCGATGCCGGGCACGAGGAACGCCGTCTGGCGCGCACGCGAGAGGAGCTCGTCGGTCTGGAACTCCGCGCCCTTCGTGAAGATCTGCCGGTCGGCCCAGTAGCGGATGCGCGTGCCGGTGACGCCCTTGGCCACCTTGCCGACGACGCGGAGCTCGCTGCGGTCCTCGAACGGGGTGAACGGCGCGTCGGGGCTCGGCGTGCCGGCGTCGGCGAAGACGCCCGGCTCGCCGCGGTGGAACGACATCGCCCACGTCTTGCCATCGCGGTCGACCTCGACGTCGAGTCGCTCCGAGAGCGCGTTGACGACGGAGGCCCCGACCCCGTGCAGGCCGCCCGACGCCGCGTACGATCCGGAGCCGAACTTGCCACCGGCGTGCAGCTTCGTGAAGACCACCTCGACACCCGAGAGGCCGGTCTTCGGTTCGATGTCGACGGGGATGCCGCGGGCGCGGTCGCGTACCTCGACGCTGCCGTCGGGGTGGAGGACGACGCCGATCTCACTGCCGTGGCCGCCGAGGGCCTCATCGACGGAGTTGTCGATGATCTCCCAGAGGCAGTGCATGAGCCCGCGCGAGTCGGTTGAACCGATGTACATGCCCGGTCGTTTGCGCACCGCCTCGAGCCCCTCGAGGACGGAGAGATGGCGGGCGGAATAGTCGGAGCTCACGTCGCACAAGCCTACTGACGGTCGACGACACCGCGTGCGAGGCGCTACGCGCTGAGCGAAATGCCCGGCCCAACGGGAGGAAGACCGCCGAGGGCGTGCTTTCATTGAGGAACGGAAGCATCGAGCGTGAGCCAGGAGGAGGAGCCATGACGAACTACACCGACACCACCGGTGCGGTCGACGAACTCGACACCCCATATGAGCTCACCGCGCTCGACCGCTGCGATGCGTGCGGCGCCCAGGCCTACATCCGGGTCGTCGTCGCGAGCGGCGAGCTCCTGTTCTGCGCCCACCACGGTCGCAAGCACCAGGAGAAGCTGTCCCAGATCGCGCACAGCTGGCACGACGAGTCGAGCAAGCTCCTCGTCGACGGCCGCGACTGACCCACCGACCAGCACGACGAACGCCCCGGCCTCGGCCGGGGCGTTCGTGTGTCTGACCGCTCTCGCCGCGAGTCCGCGGCGATGTCAGGCGTCGCCGACGGATGCCGCGGCGCCGACGGCTCCGAGCTGCGCCTCGCGCGCGGCCGTCGCGTACCCGTCGGCGACGGCGGCGGCAGGACCGGGTGCATAGTCGAGTCCCGCGCGTTCCGCCATCGATGCGAGGAGGTGGTCGGCGAACCCGGGGTTCTTCGCGAGCACCGGTCCACGCAGGTGCGTGCCGATGACCGTGCCCATCACGACGCCCTCCTGGCCCGAGCCGCGGCCGTTACCGACCCCCGAGCGGAGACGCCCGAGCGGCGATCCCTCGGCGCCGACATAGTCGCGGGCGTGGTTCTCGAACCCGACGAGCAGGCCGAACCGGGGCGATGTGACGACGGCATCGCCGGTGACGCGGCCGTCGCGGGGTACCGCACGCCCCGGAAGGATGCCGAGTCCCTCGATGGTCGAGCCGTCGCGGTGCTCGATGCCCCAGC
This sequence comes from Agromyces humi, assembly GCF_009720255.1. GTDB lineage: Bacteria > Actinomycetota > Actinomycetes > Actinomycetales > Microbacteriaceae > Agromyces > Agromyces humi. The sequence continues at coordinate 12,423 of NZ_WJSP02000028.1, forward strand.
TGAGCAGCTCCCAGCCCGTGCCGACGGAGAGGATCGGCACTCCGTCGGTGCCCCACGTGCGCAGCTCGTCGTGCATCGTGAGCAGCGTCGACCTGGCCGTCTCGAGCGAGGCGTCGCTTCCGGAGCCGATCACGACCGCGTCGACCCGGTCGGGAAGGTCGGCACGGGAGCCCACGGCGACGACGCGCGCGTCGAGACCGGCCCATTCCGCGCGCCGCCGGAGCACGGACGCGTTCTCGGCGTCACCGTTCGTGTTCATCAGCGACGGCAGGAGCGACACGATCGTCAGGGTGGTCATTCCGCTCCCGTGAGTCCGAGGTGGGCCCGTGTCCTGCGCATGGCGTCGGCGGAGAACACGATGGTCTTGACGCCGGTGCCGGGCGCGGGGCCGGCGAGGAAGTCGTCGAGCGCGCGTGCGAGGTCGGGCTCCACACGGTCGATCTCGACCCCGTCGTAGGCCAGCATGAGCGCGGCCTCGGCGGCCTTGGAGCCGCTCACGATGGAGACCCGGCCGAGCGACGAGGCATCCGTCGGCCAGAAGTAGGACGGATCGCGCACGTCGGACCCGATCGCGAAGAGGATCTGCTCGGTGCCCGGTTCGATGCTGTCCACGTTGAGCTGGTAGCTCGCCGGGTTCTGGACCAGGACGAACTCGACCTCGTGGCCGCGGACGTTCACCCGCTCGCCGCGCCCGAACACCGCGGGGATGGCGCTCAGGGCGTCGGCGGCCGTGGCCATGGAGAACCGCTCCCCCAGCACCGCCTGCGCCGTCGCATAGGCCGCCGCGGCGTCGACCGCGTAGTGGGTGCCCCTCGCGGGGAGCGTGATCTCGACGGATGCCTCGCCGTCGCGCAGCGCCGCGGCAGCCCCGTCGACGGATGCCACGACCACACCCGAGTCGGAGGCGAGGCGTTCGCGAGACGTCTCCGAGTACCCGAGGCCGCGAGGCGACCGCGCGAGGACCTCTGCGGACACGCCGAACCGTCGCACCGCGACGCCCGGCCCCGCCTTCGCCGCGAGCCGTTGGAGGTACGCGTCGTCGGCGTTCACCACGATGGCCTCGTGTGCTCGCGCGGCGATCCGCTCGAGCATCCCGGCCACCATCTCGGAATCGTGGAAGCGGTCGATCTGGTCGACCATCACGTTCGTGAGGGCGACCACGCGGGCATCGACGCCCTGCATCACGAGGGCGCCGTGGCCCTCGTCCATCTCGAGCACGGCGACGTCGCCGGGCACGCGGCCCCGCCAGTCCGCCCGTTCGAGGAGCGCCGAGGTGAGGCCCTGGCTGATGTTCGCCGTCGAGGGGTTGGTGAAGACCTCGACGCCATGCGCGCGCAGGATGGCGACGAGCATCTTGGTGGTCGTCGACTTGCCGCTCGACCCCGAGACGACCACGAGTCCCTGCGGGAAGCCCGAGAGCGTTCGCGTGAGGTACCGGGGCGCGATGCGGTTGACGACGAGCCCCGGAACAGCCGAACCGCCGCCCGGCTTGCGCAGCCGGGCGGCGAATCGGGTGAGCCTGCCGACGAGGATCGCCGGCGCGTAACGCACCTGGGTCCTACTCGAGGTAGTCGCGAAGCGACTGCGAGCGCGACGGGTGGCGCAGCTTCGCCATCGTCTTCGACTCGATCTGGCGGATCCGCTCGCGGGTGACGCCGAACGTGTCGCCGATCTGGTCGAGCGTCTTCGGCATGCCGTCGCCGAGCCCGAACCGCATGCGGATCACGCCCGCCTCGCGCTCGCTCAGGGAGTCGAGCAGCGATTCGAGTTGCTTCTGCAGCATGGTGAAGCCGACCGCGTCGGCCGGCACGACCGCCTCGGTGTCCTCGATGAGGTCGCCGAACTCGCTGTCGCCGTCCTCACCGAGCGGGGTGTGCAGCGAGATCGGCTCGCGGCCGTACTTCTGCACCTCGATGACCTTCTCGGGGGTCATGTCGAGCTCGCGGCTCAGCTCCTCGGGGGTGGGCTCGCGGCCCAGGTCCTGCAGCATCTGGCGCTGCACGCGGGCGAGCTTGTTGATGACCTCGACCATGTGCACCGGGATGCGGATGGTGCGCGCCTGGTCGGCCATGGCGCGGGTGATCGCCTGGCGGATCCACCACGTCGCGTAGGTCGAGAACTTGAAGCCCTTGGTGTAGTCGAACTTCTCGACCGCACGGATGAGGCCCAGGTTGCCCTCCTGGATCAGGTCGAGGAACTGCATTCCGCGACCCGTGTACCGCTTCGCGAGCGAGACCACCAGGCGCAGGTTCGCGCCGAGCAGGTGGCTCTTGGCGCGCTGCCCGTCCTTCGCCACCCACTGCAGCTCACGACCGAGCTGCGAGCGCTTCTCGCTGTCGGTCATGTGCGAGAGCTTCTCCTCGGCGAACAGGCCCGCCTCGATGCGCATCGCGAGCTCGACCTCTTCGGCCGCGTTCAGGAGCGCGACCTTGCCGATCTGCTTCAGGTAGTCCTTGACGGGGTCGGCCGTCGCGCCGGTGATGGCGCTCGAGTAGACGGGAACCTCGTCCTCGTCGTCCACCGCTCGGAGCACGAGGGCTCCGGTCGGGTGCGGCTCGACCGCGACGGGCTTCGTCTCCTCGTCGTCGGTGTCGGCGTCGGTGTCGGTGACCTCGACGACCGCCGCGGTGTCGACCTCGACCTCGGCGTCAACCTCGACCTCTTCGAGCTCGCCGGGCTCGACCTCGTCCTCTTCGTCGCCCGCTGCGCCGGCCTTGGCCTTGCCACGCGGCTTGGCGGCGGTCTTCGCCGTGCTGGTGCGCGGCGTCTTCGTCGCCGGGGTGGCCGCCTTCGTGGCGGCCTTCGCCGCGGGGGCCTTGGCGGCCGTCGCCGCGGTCTTCGCGGCGGTCGACTTCGCAGCCGTCGTGCGGGTCGCGGGCTTCTCCGCCTCGCTCTTCGCCGACGTCGCAGCCTTCGTCGTTGCCATTCGTTGAACCTCTCCTACCGTTGCCCGGCGTGTGCCCTCTCGGGCGTTCGGCTCGTGCTGTCGGCCCGGTCGTTTTCGGACACTATGAGGACCCATGTCAAGTCCGCTTCGTCGGCGCACGTGAACTGCGCCAGCAGACCAGAACGGGTCCTGAATCCATTATACAGGCTCGGGGTCAGCAGAACGTGCGCTCCACCCGCTCCTCGCCCACATGGTGCAACGTGGGAGGCCGATCACGAATTCCCGGCTGGCCGGGCGGTTCGGGCGATCACCGGCATCGGATCGCCGGGCTCGCGGGCCGCGTCGGATCCGCTCGGGGTCAACCGCCCAGCGGTGTGTCGTCGTCTCGAGTGCGGCGGTAGGCGAGGAACTTCTCGAGCTCGGCCGCCAGCTCATCGGCCGACGGCAGTTCGCCGTCCTCGTCGGTGAGCGGCGAGCGGAGCGAGGTGCCCTCCATGTAGGAGTCGTGGCGCTGCTCCAGCGTCGCGACGAGTTTGGCCAACTCGCCGTTCTCTGCGACCTGCTCGTCGATGCGCGCGATGAACTCGCGGCCCTGCTCGCGCAGCGCATCCGTGGGGAAGATCCGTCCGGTCGAGGCGCTGATGGCTTCGAGGGCCGCAACGGCGGCCGCCGGGTACTCGGCGTCGCTCAGGTAGTGAGGCACCAGCAGCACGAAACCGGTGGTCGGATGCCCCTGCTCCTGCAGTCGGTACTCGACGAGGTGCAGCGCGTTCGACGGCACCTCGGTCGTCGGCCGCCAGATCGACATGGCCTCGATGAGATCCGCGCGGTTGCCGCTGACGGTCATGCCGATGGGGCGGGTGTGCGGCACCGGCATCGGGATGGAATTGATCCAGGTCGTCGAGGAGACCTGCAGGTCGTCGATCAGGCCGAGCAGCGCCGCGCCGAACCGCTCCCACTGGAAGTCGGGCTCATAGCCCGTGAGCATCAGGAACTCCTGCCCGATCTCGTCGCGCGCGAGGTCGAGGCTGAGGCGGGGCGGCCGGTAGTCCGCGAGGTGATCGCCCTGGAACAGGATGATCGGGCGGCGCGCTCGGTAATCGAGCAGCTCGTCGGCCTCGAACGTGGCCACGACGGTCGTGTCGAGCGTCGACAGCAGGTAGTCGCTCGTCTGCGCGACCGCGGAGCCGGCGTCGGCGAACCCGGTCAAGCCGGCCACGAGGGGCAGTCCGGGAGGGACCTGGACGTCCGGATTCAGCTCGTAGAGTGACCGGGGATCGCGCATGCTTCCAGCCTACTGACGCCGTTCGGGCCGCCCGCCCGTTCGTGGACCGGTGGGATGATGCCGAGAGCGAACACGTACGATCGCCTGCATGACCGTTCCCTCCCTCGCCGTCTCCGCCTCCCCAGTCGTCGCATCCGACGCCGATGTCGTGCTCCTCGCCGCGAGGAGCGGCAGCGACGGCGCCGAGCTCCTGGCGGTCGAGGGCTACGAGTGGGTGCCGGACGCGCTCGCCGCCGTCGGCGCGAAGGGCGGCGCAGAGGAGGTCACGCGACTTCCCGGCAACGGCGACGGCCCGCGCATGGTGGCGGTGGTGGGCACGGGCAGCGCAGCGGATGCCACGGCGTTCCGCCTCGCCGTCGGCAGCGCGGTGCGGCAGCTCACCGGGGCTGCCGCGGTCGCGATCGCGATCCCGACGGATGACGCCGAGCTGGCCGCCGCGGCCCTGGAGGGCGCGGCCCTGGGCGCCTACGCCTATTCCGAGTACAAGTCGACGGCGAAGGCGCCGATCGAGCGCATCATCCTGCACTCCGACCTCGACGAGGCCGTGATCGGCGTGGATCGCGTCCGGGCCGTCGCGGCCGGCGTCGCACGGACCAAGGACCTCGTCAACGCGTCACCCGCCGACCTGTACCCCGAGCGCCTCGCCGAGCTGGCGGTCGAGGCCGCGAGCGCCGCCGGGGTCTCGGCCAAGGTCTGGGACGAGGAGGCGCTCGCCGAAGGCGGCTTCGGCGGCATCCTGGGGGTCGGGCTCGGCTCCAGCCGCGGGCCGCGACTCGTGCGACTGGAGTACGCGCCCGACGGGGCATCCGTGCACCTCGCACTGGTCGGCAAGGGCATCACCTTCGACTCCGGTGGGCTGTCGCTGAAGCCGATGGCCTCGATGGTGGGCATGAAGACCGACATGGCCGGAGCGGCCGCGGTGCTGTCCGCCGTGGTCGCGCTCGCCGAGTTGCGGGTGCCGATCCGCGTCACCGGCTGGCTCTGCCTCGCCGAGAACCTCCCGTCGGGAACCGCCGTGCGCCCGAACGACGTGCTCCGCATGCACGGCGGCACCACCGTCGAGGTGTTGAACACCGACGCGGAGGGCCGGCTCGTCCTCGCCGACGGCCTCGTCGCCGCGAGCGCCGAGCAGCCCGACGCGATCATCGACGTGGCGACCCTCACGGGGGCGCAGGTCGTCGCCCTCGGGCATCGCATCACCGGGCTGATGGGCGACGACGACCTCGTGGCCGGCGTGCGGGCTGCGGCCGACACCGTCGGTGAGTCGACCTGGCCGATGCCGCTCCCGGCCGACCTGCTCCCCCTGCTCAGGTCCGATGTCGCGGACCTCGCGAACACGAAGCTCGGGGTCACGGTGCCCGGCATGCTGCTGGCGGGCGTGTTCCTGCGCGAGTTCGTGGGCACCCGCGACGGCTCGGACGAGCGGATCCCGTGGGCGCATCTCGACATCGCGGGGCCGTCGAACAATTCCGGCGCGGCATGGGGATACACGGGATCCGGGGCAACCGGAGTGGCCGTGCGCACCCTCGTCCGGCTGGGCGAGGACCTCTCTGCCGGGTAGTAAGGTCATATGGGCGAGAACGTCGCCCGAGCACCCTGCCCCCGATCATCAACGGCGGCAGTCCGTGTCGCAGATCAATTGCGCAAGGGAGATTGCGGTTGTCCGAGCAGAACTTTGACATTGTCATCCTCGGTGGCGGCAGCGGAGGGTACGCGGCGGCGCTGCGTGCCGTCGAGCTGGGCTTCACCGTCGGCTTGATCGAGAAGGACAAGCTGGGTGGCACGTGCCTGCACCGCGGGTGCATCCCGACCAAGGCGCTGCTGCACGCGGCCGAGGTCGCGGACAGCTCGCGGGAGTCGGCGAGGTTCGGCGTCCGCTCCACGTTCGAGGGCATCGACGTGCCCGCGGTCACGCAGTACCGCGAGAGCATCGTCGCCAGCAAGTTCAAGGGCCTGCAGGGGCTCGTCAAGGCGCGCGGCATCACGGTGATCGAGGGAGAGGGCCGACTGGTCGCTCCGAACGCGGTGCAGGTCGGCGGCGACCGCATCGTCGGCAAGAACGTCATCCTCGCGACCGGTTCGTACTCCCGCTCGCTTCCCGGCCTCGAGATCGGCGGCCGCGTCATCACGAGCGAGCAGGCACTCGAGCTGGACTTCGTGCCCCGCAAGGTGGCCGTGCTCGGCGGTGGCGTCATCGGCGTGGAGTTCGCCAGCGTCTGGAAGTCCTTCGGGGCCGACGTCACGATCATCGAGGCGCTCCCCCACCTCGTCCCGAACGAGGAGGAGTCGGTCTCGAAGCAGCTCGAGCGCGCCTTCCGCAAGCGCGGCATCGAGTACAAGCTCGGCGTCCGCTTCCAGGGCGTCAGCCAGCATGACGACGGCGTCGTCGTGACCCTCGAGAACGGCGACACCGTCGAGGCCGAGCTGCTGCTCGTGGCCGTCGGGCGTGGACCCGTGACCCAGGGCCTCGGCTACGACGAGGTCGGCGTCACGATGGATCGCGGATTCGTCATCACGAACGAGCGCCTCGCGACGAACATCCCCGGCGTGTACGCCGTGGGCGACATCGTGCCGGGCCTGCAGCTCGCGCACCGCGGCTTCCAGCAGGGCATCTTCGTCGCCGAGGAGATCGCGGGCCTGAATCCGATCGTCGTCGAGGACGTGAACATCCCCAAGGTCACGTACTGCGAGCCCGAGGTCGCGTCCATCGGCTACACCGAGGCGCGCGCCGCCGAGAAGTTCGGCGCCGACCAGGTCTCGGCGTACGAGTACAACCTCGCGGGCAACGGCAAGAGCCACATCCTCGAGACCAGCGGCTCCATCAAGGTGGTCCGCGTGAACGACGGCCCCGTGGTCGGCGTGCACATGATCGGCGCCCGCGTGGGCGAACTGATCGGCGAGGCGCAGCTCGCGGTGAACTGGGAGGCGTACCCCGAGGACATCGCCCCGTTCATCCACGCGCACCCGACGCAGAACGAGGCGCTCGGCGAGGCGTTCCTGAAGCTCGCCGGCAAGCCGCTGCACGCGCTCTGAGCCCGACCCCGGAAACACGACTGCAATAAGCTAGATAGCGTCACACGCTGTGAAGGAGACAAGCGCATGAGCGAATCCGTCAGCCTCCCGGCACTCGGTGAGAGTGTCACGGAGGGCACGGTCACCCGCTGGCTGAAGAACGTCGGCGACCGTGTGGAGGTCGACGAGCCGCTGCTCGAAGTGTCGACCGACAAGGTCGACACCGAGATCCCATCGCCGGTCGCCGGCGTGATCGAGGCGATCCTCGTCCAGGAGGACGAGACCGTCGAGGTCGGCACGGCCCTCGTGACCATCGGCGACGGCTCCGCGGCCGCGGCGCCCGCCGAGGCCGCGCCGGCACCCGAGGCCGCGCCGGCACCCGAGGCCGCACCCGCGGCACCGGAGGCAACACCCGCCGCATCGGCCCCCGAGGCCGCCCCCGCTGCGCCCGAGGCGCCCGCCGCCCCGGCGTCGGTCGTCGCGCAGTTCCAGGGGTTCAGGAGCGGATCGGAGTAGGCGAGCGGCGACGTCGGGCAGATCCTCGAGCAGGGCTTCGGCGTCGGCGACCTGCTCGTGATCGGTTCGGTGCTCGCGTGGACC
>NZ_WJSP02000280.1 GCF_009720255.1 Agromyces humi
CGGGCGCTCGTCGAGCGGGCACGCCCCATCCACGACGAGACGCTCGAACGCGTGCTCACCGAGGCGGCCGGCCAGCCCGAGCTGGCTCCCGTCGTCGAGGCGCTGACGCCGGCCTAGGCGGGCGCGCCTGCTCCGCCGCCGCCCGCGCCCGAGATGTTCAGCAGCCAGGTGACGCCGAACCGGTCGGTGACCATGCCGAAGGCGTCGCCCCAGGGCGCGACCTCGAGCGGCTGCAGCACGGTGCCGCCGTCGGCGAGCTTGTCCCAGTACGCGCGCAGGGTGGCGTCGTCATCACCCGAGAGGGACACGGAGAAACCCGCCGGCTCGCGGTACTCCATGTGCTTGGGCGTGTCGGCAGCCATGAGGGTGAGCCCGGGGCCGTCGAGCTGGCCGTGCATGATCAGGTCGCTGTCGGACGGGTCCTCCGCGGACTGGAAGTCGGCGAAGGTGCTCATGTTGAGCTCCCCGCCGAACACGGAGTGGTAGAACTCGAGCGCCTCGCGGGCGTTGTCCTTGAAGTTCAGGTACGGGTTGAGCGTGACGGGCATGGTGGCCTCCAGATCGTCGTCGTTCCTCCGCCCGATTCTGCTCCGTTCCGTGCAGCGACGCGAGGGTCGCGCGGGTACGGATCAGATCGGACGGGTGAACGCGACGCGGTGCTCGCCGGGACCGTCGTAGTCGCGCCAGGCCAGCACGCCGTCGATCTCGGTGTCTCCCGTGGTCGTGAAGCCCATCGCCCGGTGGAACTCCTGCGACCGGCGATTGCCGGGGCCCGTGATCGCGTCGACGCGGCGGCATCCGCTCGCCCGCATCTCGTCGAAGAAGCGCTCGTAGAGGATGCGTGCGAGCCCGTGCCCGCGCAGGTCGGGCCGCACGCCGACGAAGTGGATGTACGCGGCGTCCGGTGACGACTGCGAGCGGAAGCCGATGAGGAAGGCCGCGAGCCCGTCGATGGCGCGGGGATCGTCGACGATCGTCGAGGTGTCGGCGAAGTGCTGGAAGAACAGCCGGGGGAGCAGCCGCCAGAGCGACTCGGTGCCTGGGAGGCCCCACCAGTCGGGGATCGCGGCGACCACCCGTGCGTGGTCGTCGACCGTGGCACGGCGGAAGGCGAGGCTGGTGAGCGGCGTCGGGCCGTCGGCGGCATCCATGGAATCGATTCTGGGGTGTTGACAGCTCGCTGCGTCAGGCCTATCGTTCAATCAACCGACAGGTTGATCAAGCAAATGGTTGATTAATAGGACCCCGAGGAGGTGCACGATGATCGTCGATCCGAGCAGCGACGACCGCCTCGACCGGGCCTTCATGGCCCTGGCCGACCCGGTGCGCCGCCGCATCGTGGCCCGCCTCAGCCGCGGACCGGCCACGGTCAACGAACTGGCCGAGCCGTTCCAGATCACCAAGCAGGCCGTCTCGAAGCACATCCAGGTGCTCGAGCACGCCGGCCTCGTCTCGCGCACCCGCGACGCGCAGCGCCGGCCCGTGCACCTCGAGGCCGCCCAGCTCGAAGCCCTCACCGCGTGGATCGATCGCTACCGGCTGATCCACGAGCAGCAGTTCCGCTCGCTCGACGCGCTGCTCGCCGGCACCACCACCAGCGGCACGGATGCCGCATCGCCAGAACCCGGCCAGAGCGCCGGCACCGCACAGGAAGAACCGGAATCATGACCAACGCAGTCACCATCACCGCACCCGGAGGACTCCCCTTCATCGAGATCGTCCGCGAATTCGACGCCCCCGTCGAGGCCGTGTTCAACGCCCACCGCGAGCCTGAACTCGTCCGGCAGTGGCTCGGCCCGCAGGGCTACGAGATGGACATCGAGCGCTGGGACTTCACGACCCAGGGCGGCTACCGCTACGTGCACCGCACGCCCGACGGCGACGCATGGGCGTTCAACGGCACGTTCCACTCGGTGCGTGAGAACGAGTTCGCCGTGCAGACCTTCGAGTTCGAGGGCATGCCCGACGTCGTGGCCATCGAGACCATCGCGTTCGAGGACCTCGGCGACGGCCGCACGCGCCTGCGCATCCACTCCACGTACCCCGCGGTCGAGGCCCGCGACGGCATGGTCGCCAGCGGCATGGAGACCGGCCTCCGCGAGGGCTACGAGCGGCTCGACGCCCTCGTCGCCGCCTGAACGCACGCGAACCGCACGACCACCACGAACGGAGCACACCATGGACTGGACGCTCGAGGTCGTCCTCATCCCGACGAGCGACATCGACCGCGCCGTCGCGTTCTACCGCGACCAGGTCGGCTTCGCGCTCGACCACGACACCCGCAACGAGCACATGCACGTCGTGCAGCTCACTCCGAGAGGGTCGGGCTGCTCGATCGTGATCGGCGACCTGCCCGCGCAGACCGAGATGGCGCCCGGCTCCATGCGGGGCCTCCAGCTCGTGGTCGCCGACGCGGCCGCGGCCCGCGACGAGCTCGTCTCCCGCGGCGTCGAGTGCAGCGAGATCACCGTCTTCGACGAGCGCGACGGCGGCACGTTCTTCGGCTTCGCCGATCCCGACGGCAACACGTGGGCCGTGCAGCAGATCAAGGCCCGCGCCGCGCATCCCCTCATCCCCGTCGAGGCCAGGCAGCGGTTCGGCGCCGAGCAGGAGGGCTGACGCCGGCGGCGATCAGCGAGCGGATGCCGCGGCCGGCCCCTTCACGCGAGGGGCCGGTCGCGGCATCCGTGCGTCGGGCGCGTTCGGGGCATTGCGCGCGACCGGCCCGGAGTGGATCATGAACCGGGGGGTTCATGCATGGGGAGGCAGGCGAAGGCGACCTGGATCGGCGAGCACGGTCGTGCGGCGGCGGTCACGCTCCATCTCGAGGCGGCAGGGTTGCAGATCTCGGGCGAGCGGCGGGCGCAGGTGCCGAGGTCGGCGTGGTCGCACGTCGAGGCGGCCGACGGCATCGTGTCATTCGTTGCCGATGGCGAGACGTACCGGTTCCGGCTCGGGAGCACCGCCGCTGCCTGGGTGCGTGCGCTGACGACGCCGCCGCCCACGCTGGCGGAGAAGCTCGGCGTGGCGAAGGGCGAGACCGTCGCCGTGCGCGGCGACCTGCCGGTCCCGGAGCTCGAGGACGCGCTCACCGGGGCGGCGCGCGTGCCGCCGTGGGAATCCGACGTGGTCGTGGTGGTGGTGCGCAGCGACGACGAGCTCGACGCGCTGCCCGTGTGGTTCAACGAGTGCGGCATCGGCACGCACGTGTGGGTCGTGCACGGCAAGGGCCGGGAGAGCACGGCGCCCGGCGACACCGCGGTGCGCGCGGTGATGCGGTCGGCCGGATGGCGGGACACGAAGGTCAGCGCGATCGGCGGCCCGTGGTCGGCGACGAGGTACTCGCCCGCGAGGGCATCGTGAACGGCCGGTGGCGGCGGACGGAGGCGCGCAGGTGAGCGGCGTCGAGGTGCTGCGCTACGCGGCGTTCACCGACGACCCCGACGGGGGCAACCCGGCGGGTATCGTGCTCGACGCGTCCGAGCTCGAGGATGCCGAGATGCAGCGGATCGCCACGGAGGTCGACTTCGCCGAGACGGCGTTCGTCACCGGGCGCCACGGCGACGCCCGCGTCCTCCGGTTCTTCTCGCCGATCGCCGAGGTGCCGTTCTGCGGACACGCGACGATCGCGACGGCGGTCGTCATCGCCGAGCACGAGGGCCCCGGCCGGGTACGGTTCGACACGCCCGTCGGCGAGATCGTCATCGACACGAGCGACGACGGGACGGGTCCGCGTGCGGCGTTCACGAGCGTCGACACCGAGCTCGCGCACTTCCCCGAGTTCGTGCTCGACGCGCTGCTCGAGCTCATCGCCGTCGATCGCACCCAGCTCGACGAGCGATACCCGCCACGGCTCGCGTTCGCCGGCAACTGGCACCCGGTCATCGTCATCTCCGAACCCGCCGTGTTCGACGCGTTCCGCTTCGACCCGGGCGCCGTGCGGGCCTTCATGGACGCGCAGGGCTGGCCGGCGACCATCACCGTGCTCCATCGCACCATGGACGGCGCCGACGGCGTCATGCGGTTCGAGGCCCGCAACCTCTTCCCCGTCGGTCGCATCACCGAGGACCCGGCCACGGGCTCCGCGGCGGCGGCGGTGGGCGGATACCTGCGCGGGCTCGGAGCGGTGCGTCCGCCGCAGCGGGTGCGCATCGAGCAGGGGCGACACGTCGGGCGGCCCGGCGAGCTCGTGATCGACATCCCCGTGCACGGCGGCATCGTCGTGAGCGGGCGCGCAGTGCCGATGCGCTGAGGTCGGGGCTAGGCTCGAACGCGGCGCCACGGGGCATCCGCTCGCTCCCGATCGACCCGCCACGCGAACTCGGAGGATTCCCATGCAGACCCGCACCCTCGGACGCACCGGCCGCACCGTCTCGGTGATCGGCCTCGGCACCTGGCAGCTCGGCGCCGACTGGGGCGACGTCGACGAGGCCGACGCGCTCGCCGTGCTCGACGCGGCCCACGACGCCGGCGTCACGTTCTTCGACACCGCCGACGTCTACGGCGACGGCCGCAGCGAGACGCTCATCGGCCGGTGGCTGCGCGAGCACCCCGACTCGGGCGTCACCGTCGCGACGAAGATGGGCCGGCGGATGCCGCAGGAGCACGAGAACTACTCCCTCGACCACTTCCGGGCCTGGACCGATCGCTCGCGCGCGAACCTCGGCGTCGACACCCTCGAGCTCGTGCAGCTGCACTGCCCGCCCACCTCCGTCTACGGCGACGACCGCGTGTTCGACGCCCTCGACACCCTCGTCGAAGAGGGGGCCATCGCGAACTACGGCGTCAGCGTCGAGAAGGTCGAGGAGGCGCTCGCCGCGATCGCCCGCCCGCACGTGGCATCCGTGCAGATCATCCTCAACGCGTTCCGACTGAAGCCGCTCGACGAGGTGCTGCCCGCGGCCCGCGAGGCCGGCGTCGGCATCATCGAGGCATCCGACTACCGGGACGTGCTCACGCCGGCCTTCGACGCCGCGTTCGAAGAGCATGGCCGCATCAACTGCGTGGTCGTGATGGACGACGACTTCGACCACGTCTCGCTC
>NZ_WJSP02000281.1 GCF_009720255.1 Agromyces humi
CTGGGTGAAGGTGTGGCCCGCGGCGCTCATCGCCGCGCTCGTGGTCGCCTCGCGCAAGCGGTGGGACGTCGGCACCGTCGCGGTCGCCCTGAGCGGCGGCATCATCGGGGTGAGCCTGCTCGCCGGGTCGGGGCTCAACGCCGTGGGGTTCGTCGCCGAGCAGGCAGGCCGAGGGCTCCAGGTCGAGGCTCCGCTCGCCGTCGCCTGGCTGTGGCAGATCGTCGCCGGGTCGACGGCCGTCGAGGTCGTCTACGACCGCGACATCCTGACGTTCCAGATCTCGGGCCCGGGTGCGGATGCCGCGGCCTCCCTCACGACGCCCCTGATGGCCGTCGGCGTCGCCGTCGTCCTGGCACTCGGCATCAGGGCGGTGCGAAGCGGCGCCGCCTTCGGACGCGTGTTCCCCCCGCTCGCGCTCTCGTTCGTCGTGGTGCTGCTGCTCGCCAACAAGGTCGGCTCGCCGCAGTTCGTCACCTGGCTCGCCGCCCCCGTGGTGCTGGGGCTCGTGCTGCGGTCGCGGCGGTTCCTCGTGCCGGCCGCGCTCGCCGCAGGCATCGCGCTGCTCACGCAGGTCATCTACCCGTACTGGTACGGCTGGCTGCTCGCCGCCCACCCGGGATTCGTCCTCGTGCTCACGGTGAAGGTACTGCTGATGGCGGCCCTGCTCGTCTGGGGCATCCGTGCGCTGTGGCAGGCTGGGAGCACCTGGGATCGGCGCGCGCCCGCACCGGCCGCCTGAACCGGAGGAGGAATCATGCTGGTCGCATTCTCCGTCGCCCCGAGCGGCGGATCCGAGGGGCCCGAGGGCTCCGTCCACGACGCGGTCGCGGCGGCGGTCCGCATCGTGCGGGAGTCGGGACTCCCCAACCGCACGACGTCGATGTTCACCGAGATCGAGGGGGAGTGGGACGAGGTCTTCGACGTCATCCGTCGCGCCACCGAGGCCGTCGGCGCGTTCGGTCCCCGCGTCTCACTCGTGCTCAAGGCCGACATCCGCCCGGGTCGCACCGGCGAGATCGACGCGAAGGTCGAACGGCTCGAGCGGGCGCTCGACGAGTCATGAGGACCTGAGCCGCCCGCGCGGTATCGAATCGATTCGATCCGTGCGAGAATCGACGGATGACCCACCCCGAAGACGGGCCGACGACGCTGTCGCCGGCCCGTATCCGTTTCGCGCTGCTGGCCCTCGCCCTCGGCGGCTTCGGCATCGGCTGCACCGAGTTCGTGGCGATGGGCCTGCTGCCCGACATCGCCGAGGACCTGCTGCCCGGCCTCTACGCCCAGTCGCCCGAGGCCGCCAACGCGCAGGCCGGATGTATCATCTCGGCGTACGCCCTCGGGGTCGTCGTCGGTGCGCCGACGATCGCCGCCGCCGCCGCGCGCTGGCCGCGCAAGCGACTCCTGCTCGCCCTGGTCACCGCCTTCACGCTCGGCACCATCGGCTCCGCCGTGCTGCCGACGTTCGAGCTGGTGCTCGTCGCCCGGTTCATCGCCGCCGTGCCCCATGGCGCGTACTTCGGCATCGCGTCGCTCGTGGCCGCGAGCCTCATGGGACCGGGCAAGCGGGCCCGCGGCGTCGCCCTCGTGCTCTCGGGCCTCACGATCGCCAACGTCATCGGCGTTCCCGCGATCACGTGGCTGGGCCAGGCCGCCGGCTGGCGCCTCGCGTACCTCGCCGTCGCCGGAATCTTCGCCCTCACGTTCCTCGCGGTCCTGCTCGCCGTGCCATGGCAGCCCGGCGACCCGGCCGCGACGATGCAGCGCGAACTGCGCGCCTTCGGCCGCGCCCAGGTCTGGTTCGCCCTCGGCATCGGCGCGATCGGCTTCGGCGGCCTGTTCGCCGTGTACACGTACGTGGCCCCGCTCGCCACCGATGTCACGGGCCTCGCCCCCGCGATGGTGCCGGTCGTGCTCATCATGTTCGGCGTCGGCATGACCGCAGGCAACCTCGCCGGCGGGCGGCTCGCGGACTGGAGCGTGCGCCGCAGCATGTACCTCTTCTTCGGCATCCTCGCTGCCGCCCTGGTGCTCCTCGGGTTCACCGCCGCGAACCCCGTCGGACTGTTCACGGGCGTCTTCCTCGTCGGTGCCTCGTCGGCCGCGCTGTCGCCGACCATCCAGGCCCGGCTCATGGACGTGGCTCGCGACAGCCAGTCGATCGCCGCGGCGCTCAACCACTCGGCCCTGAACATCGGAAACAGCCTCGGAGCCCTGCTCGGCGGCCTCGCCATCGCGGCGGGGCTCGGCTACGTGGCGCCGATCTGGATCGGGCTGCTGCTCACCATCGCCGGCGTCGCCCTCGCCCTCGCCTCGTTCTCGCTCGACCGCGTGCGCGGCCGACGTGGAGTCGTCGTGCCGTACGCCACGGGCGCCGTGGAAGTCGTCGAGTAGCGGCGCTCAGTCGGACTGCAGCAGGATGCCGTCGAGGATCGCCCGCTTGCGCAGCGCCACCTTCGTGCCGACGTCGAAGCCGGCGATGCGGTACTTCTCGCGGATGCGCTTGAGGTAGCTCTTCGCCGTCTCCTCGGAGATGCCGAGCTGGAACGCCACGGCCTTCACCGGCTGGCCCGCCCCGTAGAGGGCCATCACGCGGCGCTCCTGCGCGGAGAGCTTGGGCACCGCGCCGTCGTCGGCGAGGGTCAGCTCGAGCTCGGGCGTCAGGTAGGAACCCCCGGTGCGGGCCGCGCGGATCGCCTCGATGATGTTCTCGACGGGCTCGGACTTGACGAGGTAGCCGAGCGCCCCCGAGCCGAGCGCCTCGCGCACCACGGCGGGCTCGGAGTAGGTGCTCATCAGCATGGTCTGCACGCCCGCCGACTTCAGCATCGACAGCTTCAGCGAGATCGGGATGTTGTCGCGCAGGTCGAGGTCGAGGAGCACGACGTCGACGGGGAACTGCGGGTGCGCGAGCAGCTCGGACCACGAGGGCACGGCCGCGACGAGGTCGATGTCCGGGGCCGCGCTGCGGATCCACTCGGAGAGCGCCCCGAGCAGCATGCGGTGGTCGTCGACGATCGCCAGCCGGATCGGTGCGTCCGTGTCTGCCATTCAGCTCCCCCTCGATCGTGCGGCCCCACGGGCCGGTGGCCCGCCGGGACGGGTGCTGTGCGCCACCCGGCAGGAGACGTCGACCGTGAAGCCGTCCGTCCGTGTCACCACGTTGTGCTCTCCGACACTACCGATAGCGTCCCACGTCGCGGGGTCCACGCGCCGCCGTGCAACGCCCGACACGTCGATCGACAGGTCGAACGCGACATCCGAGGATGCGTCATCGGACGTCTCGCGACACGCGAGGTGCACGCGGACCGGGGCGTTCGCGCCCTTCGGGTGCTCGGCGACGAGCAGCCAGAGCGCCAGCAGGAGGCCATCGCGCTGCGACTGCGTGAGGAGCCCGGCCGAGCCGACCGGGTCGTCGACGGTGACCTGGCCGTTGAGGTAGGCCGACTCGGTGACGGCGTGGCGCAGCCACGTGTCGGTGCGTCCCTCGATGAGGCGCACGCGCAGGCGCGCGGCGACCGTGCCGGCCCGCTCGGCGGCGTCGTCGGGAAGTGGGATCGCGATCCGGCCGGAGCCGACGTCGTCGAGGAGCGTCTCCGCGTCGAAGTCCAGCTGGGCGAGCTCCTCGGACGCGCGCATGCCGACTGCGGATCGCGACGTCGCCACCGTGGACTGCACGAGGGACAGGTCGAGCTCGCGGCCGACGAGCCGTCGGAACCCGTCGGTGGCGAGCCCCACGATGACAAGCGGGAACACAGCCGTCGCGGCGACGGCGATGCCGGTCACCACGTCGCGGCCGGACGCGCCGATCTGCACGAGCGCCTCCGCTGCGAGCACGACCGCGATGGCGGCGCCGGCGATGAGGGGGACGCGTGTGCCGCGGATCGCGGCGACGGGCATCAGCACGGCGCCGGCGGCGGCCGCGGCGGTCGGGTGGGTCGGGGTCTGGTGGGCGCGGCTCGCCTGGTAGGCGAGCACGGCGTCGAGCGTCGCGGTGCGGTGCCGGCGCGCGGTGAGCTCGATCTCGACCGGATCGGCGGCCTGCTCGATGAGGTCGACGATGCGGTCGTGCTCGGCGACCGAGTCGCGCGCCCGGCCGGGCACGAAGCTGAACGACGAATCGCGGAGCATCCGCATCCGGTTCCAGCCGCGGTGCACGAGGTCGAGCACGTGCGGATTCGGGCATTCCTCGAACAGCACGGCGTGGAACTCGAGGTTGAGCTCGGTGAAGCGGTGCGGGTCGAAGTCGTCGAGGGTGCGCCGCATCCGCTCGTTGACCTCGCGCGCCCGGCGCAGGTGGTCGGGCGTCAGGTGCGGTGCCGACAGCGCGGTCGCGGCACCCTCGACGATCGCCAGCGTCTGCATGGTGTGCAGGTACTCGG
Organism: Agromyces humi; assembly: GCF_009720255.1. GTDB lineage: Bacteria > Actinomycetota > Actinomycetes > Actinomycetales > Microbacteriaceae > Agromyces > Agromyces humi. Next base: position 4,380 of record NZ_WJSP02000281.1, read on the forward strand.
TCTCCTTGATGAGCGCGACCTGCGCGCCGACGTTGCGCTCGAAGGTCACGAGCCCCTCGGCCTCGAGACGACGGATCGCCTCGCGCACCGGCACCACCGACACGTCGAGTTCCCTGGCGATCTGGCCGAGCACGAGCCGGTAGCCGGGGACGAAGCGGCCGTCGTCGATGCCCTGCCGGATGAACCCGTAGGCGAGCTGCGACTTGCTCTCGGCGGTCATCGCGGCCCACCGGGTGCGCGCTCCGCCTCGTAGCGGGCGCGCCACTCGTCGTCCATGGGGAAGAGGCCGTCGACGGATGCTCCGGCCGCGACCTGTGCGGCCACCCACTCGTCCTCCGCCTCCTGTGCCGCGGCCTCGCGGGCCACGTCCCAGGCGAGGGCCGGCGGGATCACGATCACGCCGTCGCCGTCGCCCACGATGACGTCGCCGGGTTCGACCGCTGCCCCGCCGCACGAGACGCCGACGTCGACCTCCCACGGCACGTGCCGGCGCCCGAGCACCGAGGGGTGCGGCCCCTGCGAGAACGTCGGGATGTCCATCGCGGCGACCACGTCGAAGTCGCGCGTGCCGCCGTCGGTGACGA
>NZ_WJSP02000282.1 GCF_009720255.1 Agromyces humi
CTCCGCTCGGGCGGCCGCCTCGTGTACCTCGGCGCCGGCACTGCCGGACGCATGGGCGTGCTCGACGCGAGCGAGATCCCACCGACGTTCGGCACGGACCCGGCGCTCGTCGTCGGCGTCATCGCGGGCGGCGAGGTCGCGCTGCGCTCGGCGGTCGAGGATGCCGAGGACGACGCCGCGCGCGGGGCCGCCGACCTGGACGCGATCGGGCTCACGGCCGCCGACGCCGTCGTCGGCATCTCCGCGTCGGGTCGCACACCCTACGTCGTCGGGGCCCTCGAGCATGCTCGGCGGATCGGGGCGCTCACCGTCGGGCTCTCGTGCAACGCAGGATCGACCATCGGCCGCGTCGCCGACCTCGCGATCGAGACCGTCGTGGGCCCCGAGATCGTCGCCGGCTCGACCCGCCTCAAGGGCGGCACCGCGCAGAAGCTCGTGCTCAACGCCATCTCCACCATCGCGATGGTGCGGCTCGGCAAGGTGCACGGCAACCTCATGGTCGACGTGCAGGCCACCAACGCGAAGCTCCGCGCACGAGCGGAACGCATCGTGATGCTGGCGACGGGCACGGACGCCGCCGCGGCATCCGCAGCGCTCGAATCGGTGGGCGGGTCGGTGAAGGCCGCGATCCTCGTGACCATTACTGGGGTGACGCCTGATGACGCCATCGCGCGCCTCTCGTCGCACGATGGGGTGTTGCGGGATGCTCTGAGTGAGGTTCACGCGATTTCCACGCCCGCGACCAGAGCAGAGGAGAACGATGGCTCGTGACGTGCTCTCGAACGTTCGCCAGGCGCTGCCGCGGCTGAGCTCGTCTGAGGCGCGCGTCGCGGAGGCGATCATCGCAGATCCCTCGATCGTCGTCGACCTGACGATCACGGATCTCGCGCACCGCTGCGGCACCTCGCTGTCGACCGTCGCGCGCTTCTGCCAGACGCTCGGCTACAGCGGCTACCGCGAGTTCCGCATGGAGGTCGCCAGCGCGATCAGCCGCGAGGCCGCCGAACGCGACCGATTCGGCCTGGCGGACTCCGACATCAGCCCCGATGATGCCGCCGCCGACGTGGTGGCGAAGATCGCCTTTCACGAGGTATTGGCGATCGAGCAGACGGTGCAGGGCCTCGACGTCGAGGTGCTCGACCGGGTCGTCGACGCGATCGCCGGTGCCAGGCACGTGGACCTCTACGGGTTCGGGGCGAGCGGGCTGACCGCGCAGGACCTGCAGCAGAAGCTCGCCCGCATCGGCATCTCGGCGTCCTGCTCCGTCGACGTGCACCTCGCCCTCGTGACCGCGGCGCTGCGGAAGCCGGGCGACGTCGCGATCGGCATCTCGCACTCGGGGCTCACCAGCGAGACGATCCACGCCCTCACCGTCGCGCGCGAGGCCGGGGCGATGACCGTGGCCCTCACGAACTCGCCCGACTCGCCCGTGACCGAGGTCGCCGATGCCGTGCTCACCACGCAGGCACGCGAATCGCCCTATCGCATGGGGGCGATGTCGAGCCGCATCGCGCAGCTCGCCGTCGTGGACTTCGTGTTCGTGCGGGTGGCACAGCGCCGGCACGAGGACGTCGCAGACCCGCTGCGGCGAACCTTCGAGGTGACCGCCAGCCATAAGGTCGCGGCGCGCAAGCGGCGCGACTGAGCCGCTGCGCGTCCACGCCACCGCGCCGGCCCCGGCCCGCCGAACTCCCGCCGGGCTTCAGCAGGACTCGACGAAGTCGACCGGCACCGTGGCGAGGTCGGCGAGCTCCTCTGCGCTGAACGGCCTGGCGGTGATCACGCCCACGCGGTCCGCCTTCGCATTGAGCAGCTGCGCCGTGTCGGCCTCCACCAGTTCGTCGCTCTGCTCGACACGCGAGATCGCGGCGGTCTCCAACTGCCACCCGATCAGGAACTGCGCCCTGCGCACCGATCCGTCAGTCGACACGAACGGGATCTCGATGAGATCGAGCTGCTGTTTCCGCGCGAGCGCGAGCCCGTAGCGCATGACGGCGTCGGCGATCTCGTTCCCGGTCAGGAACGACCCGACACGGCTGGTGATGAGCTTCACGGCGGTTCCCCTCGGCTCGACGTCTCGGAGGTTGCCGGGGTCCGGGGCACCGTTTCGATTTTAGATCCGGATGCCGCGTGGCGCCAGATTCGCCTCAGCCGCCGAGCCGGAGCGTGCGATCGACGATGCCGGCGGCGACCTTGCTGATCCCGAGCTGGTGCGACCTCGCGTACTGTCGGATGAGGTCGAATGCCTCCTCGATGCCCACGCCGTTCATGTAGGCGACGACGCCCTTGGCCTGCTCGATCACCACCCGGCTGCTCAGCGCACCCTGCAACTGCTCCGCGAGCACCGTCGTCTCGCGCACCGATCGCTCGTGCAGGATGCCGATCGTCGCGACATCCGCGAAGGCCCGCGCGGCGATGCGGTCCTCCTCCTCGAGCGTGCCCGTGCGGTCGCGAAGGAGATTGAGCGTGCCGATCGTGTTGTCTCGGAGTCGCATCGGCAGCGCGTGCACCGACGCGAACCCGAGTTCGATGGCGCGGTCGCGGAACCGGAACCACTCAGGAGGGCTCAGGGCGATGTCGGGCACCTGGACGACCTCGCCGGTGCGGTAGCACTCCACGCACGGCCCCGCCTCGGCGCTGAGCTGGATGACCTCGACGAGGTGGCTCGCCTCGCTGGTCGACGCCACCACGTCGAGCTCGCCCCTGCCATCGGCGAGGAGGATGGCTGCGGCGGTCGTGTCGAGAAGCTCGGCGCAGCTGTCCACGAGCAGCTGCAGCAGGTCGACCACGTCGTACCCGTCGACGAGCGTGTCGGCGAGTGCCGCGAACGTCTGCAGCAGCCGGGCCTCTTTCGTCAGTTCGGTCATTCGGTCGCCTCGATCGCGTCACGCTGCTTCGAGAAGCGGAGCCGCCCGTCGATGATGTCCTGCGCGACCTCCATCATCGTGCGCTCGGTGGCGAACGCATGCCCCTGGATCACGAGTCGCGCATCATCGGGTGAGAGGTCGAGTTGCGCGAGCACCATGCCGGTGGCCTGATGCACGACGCGTCGGGAGAAGGCGTTGCCCGTGTCGTCGAGCTCACGTCCGACCGCGCTGAGCGCGTGGCGCAGCACATGGCGGCCCACGACCCCGGCCATCGCATCCGCTTGGCGGATCTGCGTGCGGTTCAACTCGACGGCCCGCAGCGAATAGAGGTCGACCGCGCCGATCCGCAGCGGCCCGACCGCGAGCGGGAAGGCGAAGATCGAGCGCAGTCCGTCTTCACGCGTCGCGGCAGCGAATGCCGGCCAGCGCGGCGCCGCGCCGCGCAGATCGGGCTCGAGCACGGGCGATCCCGAGCGCATGGCATCCCAGCACGGGCCCTCGCCCAGGTCGAACTGCAGTTCATCGAGGCGGGCGGCGATCTCATCGCTGGCGGAGAGCGTCTCGCTGCCGAGCACGTTGCCCACCGTCGAGACGGCGGCGCCGGTCACGGGAAAGAGGTCGAGGAACGGACGGCAGAACCCCTCAGGGGATCCCGAAGACCGGTCCAGTGCCTCCATCGCCGCACCGAACGAACTCGCCATCACGCCATCGCCTCCCGCCTTCGACGCTACCCGCCGCCCGTGAGGTGTGAAAGCCCTTGCGGCCACTCGTCTGCCGTGCGCGTGTGCTCCGGGCGATGTCGGCGGCGCGGCGTACCGTGGGCGCCATGAGGAACCAGCTGCAGACCAGCGTCGCGCACGATGTGCTCGATGAGCCGTGCCCACGCTGCGGGTCGACCACCGTTCGCGTCGTCGTCACGTCGTCCCTCAACGCGGTCGTCGAGATCGACTCGACGGATGCCGCTGCCGGCGCATTCGCCCACGAAGACCCGCTGTTCGACTGCCGCGAGTGCGGCTTCGAGTGGGGCGAGCTCGTTCGCGACCTCATGAGCTGAGGCGCCCGCCCTCGCTCGCCGCAGGGACACCTTCTTGGGGCCACGTCCCGCTGTGGATAACGACCCGCCCTCGCCCATGGCTCGCTTAGGCTCGACCCCATGCCCGAGTCACCCGCCCACTTCCGCGTGAGACTCCGCGTGGGCGCGCTGGCCACCATCGCGGCGGTGACGCTGCTGGCCGCCAGCGGATGCACCGGCGCCCCGGCCCCCACCACGGCGCCGACCTCCTCCGCCGCCGCGGACCCGATCTTCGCGACCGACGAGGAGGCGCTGGCCGCGGCCGAGGCCGCGTACGAGAAGTTTCTACTTGCATCAGCGGTCATGACCGGATCAGGGGGCAGCGACACCAGTGCCCTAGAGGCCGTTGCGGCCGGGGAGGCACTTGCTGCACAGGTCGAATCCGCGGGGGCCTACGCCAAGGAGCACATCCATTCGACTGGGCGCAGAGAGTTCGAAACCCACAAGCTCCAGTCAGTGGAACGAATCGGAAAGAACGAGATTGCGGTCACGTTCTATGTCTGTGACGATCTGCGCGGCCTCACTGTTCTGCGAGAGGACGGGAGTTCGGCCGTCTCGCCGGATCGAGTAGTCGACGTGCCTTACCTCGTCACGGTCGAAGGTGGCGAACAGGCTCTCAAGGTGAGCGGTAAGGACCTCTGGGAGCGAGAGAACTACTGCCTCTGATGCCAGCAAGGATGATCGCCCTCGTCGTGGTGCTCGTGTTCACTCTCGGATCGGCCGACATCGCCCGAGCAGATGGCGGCTGCACTGAGGTCAGTGTCGATTTGGGGGACTGCGACGTCAACGGCGCGCTGGGTGAGGATTCCGCCGACCTCGTCGGAAGCGTCGAGGGTGATGGCGCTCAGTCTCCACCAGAGCACCAGGATGACTCAGCATCGGAACCAGAGCAGGAGGGCGGCGCTGAACCCGCGCCCGCGCCCGCGGCCCCGGCCCCGCCCGCGAACTGCAGCCCCTCGAACATCGCGCTGTGCGCCGTCGACCCGACCGTCCCGGAGGACCCCGCCGCGGC
>NZ_WJSP02000283.1 GCF_009720255.1 Agromyces humi
CCCGCAGGTCCTCGCTCCGGGCGACCCGCTCGCGGGCGTGCCGGCCGAACGGCTGCAACCGCCGTCGATCGCGCACTGGTTCGGCACCGACCAACTCGGACGCGACCTCTACACCCGTGTCGTGCACGGCACGGCGCTGTCGCTCCAGGCCGCGGGGATCGCGGTCACGGTCGGCCTCGTGCTCGGCACCCTGCTCGGCCTGCTGGCCGGCTTCGTCGGCCGTTGGGTCGACGCAGGCGTCATGCGGTTCGCCGACGTGCTGCTCGCGATCCCCTCGCTGCTGCTGTCGCTCGCGATCATCACGGCGCTGGGCTTCGGCACGGTGAACGTGGCGATCGCGGTCGGCGTCGCGAGCGTGGCATCCGTCTCCCGGATCATGCGATCGGAGGTGCTGCGGGTGCGCACCTCGGTGTACGTCGACGCCGCGCACGCGTCGGGCGACCGGTGGAGCCGGGTGCTGTTCCGGCACGTGCTGCCCAACTCGGCCGGGCCCGTGCTGGTGCTGGCGACGCTGGAGTTCGCGACGGCGATCCTCGCCGTGTCCGCGCTCAGCTTCCTCGGCTACGGCGCCCAGCCGCCCACGCCCGAGTGGGGATCGCTCGTCGCCGGAGGCCGCGACTTCCTCCGGAACGCCTGGTGGCTGACCACGATGCCGGGCCTCGTCATCGCGGCCACGGTGCTGGCCGCGAACCGGCTGTCCCATGCCCTCGACCTCGAACGGAGACGAGCACGATGAGCCTCGCAACCGATGCGCCGTCCACCTCCCGCACCGACGTCGCGGCCGACGCCCCGCGGCTGTCCGACGCGCCCGCCCTCCTCGTCGTCGACCGCCTCGCCGTGACCTACCGCGTGAACGGCGGCGTCATCGAGGGGGTGCGTGAGGCGTCCCTCACCATCGCGCAGGGCGAGACCGTCGCAATCGTGGGGGAGTCGGGGTCGGGCAAGTCGACCACCGCGCACGCGATCCTGCGCCTCCTGCCGCCGTCGGCGGCCATCGCGGGCGGCTCCGTGCGGTTCCGCGGCCGCGACCTCGCACGGGCGGGGGAGGCGGAGCTCCGAGGCATCCGGGGCCGGGCGATCGGATTCGTGCCGCAGGATCCGACGGTCAGCCTCAACCCGGTGCAGCGCATCGGCGACCAGGTCGGCGAGGTGCTCCGCATCCACGGTCTGGCCGATCGGCGAACGGCGCGAAGCCGAGCGATCGAGGCGCTCGCCGAGGCGGGGCTGCCCGATCCCGAGGTGCACGCCGAGCAGTACCCGCATGAACTCTCGGGCGGCATGCGCCAGCGGGTGCTCATCGCGATCGCGATCATCGCCAGGCCCGCGCTGATCATCGCCGACGAGCCCACGAGCGCGCTCGACGTCACCGTGCAACGGCAGATCCTCGACCGCATCGACGTGCTCAAGCGCGAGCTCGGCACGAGCGTGCTCCTCATCACCCACGACCTCGGGGTCGCCGCCGACCGCGCCGATCGCATCGTCGTGATGTCGCAGGGCGAGGTGGTCGAGACCGGCACGCCCGCCGAGGTGCTCGGCGCCCCGCGGCATCCGTACACGAAGCAGCTCATCGCCGCGGCGCCGAGCCTCGACGACCCGCGGTCGGTGTCGAGGGCGACGACGGTGGCACCGGATGCCGCGACGGCACCCGAGTCACCTGCCCTCCTCGCGGCGATCGACCTGGTGAAGGAGTTCCCCGTGCCGCGCGCCGCCGGGGGCGGCACGCATCGGGCCGTCGACGGCGTGAGCTTCGCCATCCCGCGTGCACGCACCCTGGCCGTCGTGGGCGAGTCGGGGTCGGGCAAGTCGACGACCGCGCGACTCGTGCTGCGCCTCGCCGACGCGACCTCGGGTCGCATCGAGTTCGCGGGCGAGGACATCACCCGGATTGACGGACGGGCGCTGCGGCAGTTCCGCCGGCGCGCCCAGCTCGTGCACCAGAATCCGTACGCCTCGCTGAACCCGAAGCTCTCGATCGGTGCGATCGTCGCCGATCCGCTCGAGGCGTTCCGGCTCGGCAGCCGCGCGTCGCGGGCGCGACGTGTGGCCGAGCTCATCGACGTCGTCGCCCTGCCGAGCACCGTGCTGGGACGGAGGCCCGCCGAGCTGTCGGGCGGGCAGCGGCAGCGCGTCGCCATCGCCCGCGCCCTGGCGATCTCGCCCGAGCTGCTCGTGCTCGACGAGCCCGTCTCGGCGCTCGACGTCTCGATCCAGGACCAGATCCTCACCCTGCTCGCCGACATCCAGCGCGAACTGGGGCTGAGCTACCTGTTCATCTCGCACGACCTCGCCGTGCTGCGCCGCATCGCGCACGAGGTCGTGGTCATGCGCGAGGGCCGCGTCGTCGAGACCGGCGGCATCGACGCGGTGTTCCGGGCGCCGCGCGACCCGTACACGCGCGCCCTGCTCGATGCCATCCCGGGGTCGCAGGCGGCGCGCACGCGGCATCCGGCCCACTGAACCGACGGGCCGCAACCACCCTGTCCATCCCTTCCGACCGATCCGATCCATCTCGTACCGACCGACCGAACACCCAGGAGCAGCACATGTCCATCCATCGCCGAACCGCCCTCGCCGCCGCCGTCGCGGCCACGACCCTCGCCCTCACGGGCTGCGCCGCCGCCGCGAGCACCTCCGACGCGGCATCCGACAGCGCCGTCACCGAGGGCGGCGACCTCGTCTTCGCCATCGGCAACGACCCGATCTCGCTGAACCCGTCGGGCACCGGCTCCGGCAACGACACCCTGTACGTCACGCGCCAGCTCGTCGACTCGCTGCTCTACCAGGACCCCGAGACCGGCGCGCTCGAGCCCTGGCTGGCGACGGAGTGGTCGAGCAACGACGACGCCACCGTGTTCACGTTCGAGCTGCGCGACGACGTGTCGTTCTCCGACGGCTCGCCGCTCACGGCCGCCGACGTCAAGGGCACCTTCGACGACATCGTCGCGGCGGGCGCCGAGAGCCAGGCGATCAGCTCGTTCATCGGGTACGCGGAGACCGTTGCCGTCGACGACGACACCGTCGAGGTGCACTTCGGCGCGCCGAACGCCGCGTTCCCGAGCTCGGCCGCGTCGGTCGCACTCGGCATCGTGGGCGAGTCGACCCGTGCGACGCCCTTCGCCGAGCGCGCCGACGGCGCCGCCGTCGTGGGCAGCGGGCCCTTCACGCTCGACGAGTACACGAAGGACGTGCAGACGGTGCTCGAGCGGCGGGACGACTACGCCTGGGGGCCGACGCCCCTCGGCAACGACGGCGCACCCCACCTCGACACCGTGACCTTCCAGGTCGTGCCCGAGGCGGGCGTGCGCACGGGCAGCCTGTCCTCCGCGCAGGTCGACGTCATCGGCGGCGTGCAGCCGATCGACGTGCAGACCCTCGAGGACGGCGGGTTCCCGCTCGTGCACCGCGGCAACCCCGGCGCGACGTTCGGCGTCTACTTCAACGAGGCGCGTCCCATCGTCGCCGACCGCACCGTGCGCGAGGCCATCGCGAACGCGATCGATGCCGAGGAGGTGCGCGACACCGCCCTCAACGACCTGTTCGCGGTGGCCACGAGCTCCCTCGCTGAGACGACGCCCGGATTCGCCGACCAGTCGGGCAGCTTCGCCTTCGACCCCGACCACGCCGAGGAGCTGCTCGACGAGTCCGGCTGGGTGCCCGGATCCGACGGCATCCGCGAGCGCGACGGCGAGCGACTCTCGCTCGACCTCGCGTGGATCACGAACTTCGGCCCGAACCAGACGTCGCTCGAGCTCATCCAGCAGCAGCTGAAGGCGGTCGGCATCGAGGTGAACCTCGTGGGCGGCACGGTGCCCGAGTTCCTGAAGCTGCAGGAGTCGGGCGACTTCGACCTCTCCTGGCAGAACCTGTCGCGCGCCGACGGCGACGTGCTCCGCACCACCTACTCGACGGCGGCCACGAACCGGCTCCACCTCGACGACCCCGAGCTCGAGTCGCTGCTGCAGGAGCAGGCGGCGGTGGCGGATGCCGCGGGTCGCGACGCCGTGCTCGCCGACGCGCAGGCGCGCATCGCCACCGAGTTCCACCAGGTCCCGGTGCACGAGCTGACCTCGATCCTCGGCACCCAGCCGACGGTGCACGGCGTGACGCTGGGCGCCGACTCGCGCCTCGACTCCCTCGTCGCGGCGTGGAAGTCCGCGGAGTAGGCGAGGAAGTGCGCGGAGCAGGAGAACACTGAACGACATGGCTTCGAACGACGTGCCCCCGGCCGGCTCGCTCCTCGAGGAGGAGGCGCTGCGGTACATCCGCGACCTCATCCGCATCGAGAGCGTGAACACCGGCGACCCCGCCACGATCGGCGACGGCGAGAGCCGGGCCGCCCGGTACGTGCAGGCGGCCCTCGAGGAGGTCGGCTACGAGACGACCTTCCTCGAGTCCCGTCCCGGTCGGGGAAGCGTCGTCGCGCGCCTTGCCGGACGCGATCCGTCGCGCGGGGCGCTCGTCGTGCACGCGCACCTCGATGTCGTTCCCGTCGAGGGGCAGGACTGGACGCATCCGCCGTTCGGTGCCGAGATCGACGACGGTGTGCTCTACGGGCGCGGCGCCGTCGACATGAAGAACTTCGCCGGGGTCATCCTCGCCGTCGCCCGCGCGTTCGCGCGCGACGGCGAGGTGCCCGACCGTGACCTCGTCTTCGCGTTCTTCGCCGACGAGGAGGCGGGCGGAGTGTGGGGCGCCCGCTGGCTCGTGGAGCACCACCCCGAGCTGTTCGCCGGGGCGACAGAGGCGCTCAGCGAGGTCGGCGGCTTCTCGGTGCCGCTCGCACCGACGCGACAAGCCGTTCGGCTTCGAGGTGGAGGGTGTCGCCGTGCTGCTACTGTCGTAGCGGATGGTGTCCCGCATCGAGCCCGACGCGAAGTAGGTCTCGTCGGTGGAGCACAGCCCGAGTGCGACGACGTCGGCGCCTTCGATCCCTGCAGTTCCGCA
>NZ_WJSP02000284.1 GCF_009720255.1 Agromyces humi
GGCATCACTGCCCGGCGTCACCATCCCGCCGGTGGGGAACCAGTGCAGGAGCCCGCACGAGGAGCGGCACCCCTGCCGCATCGAGTGCCGCGGCGACGGATGCCACGCGCTCCGCCCTGGGCCGGCCCGCCGCGAAGTACGCCCGCAGGCCGAGATCCTCCGGTCGGTAGTGCAGCACCGCGGATGCCGGACCGCCGTCGCGCCCCGAGCGCCCGACCTCCTGGTAGTAGGCGTCGAGCGACTCGGTGATGGCCGCGTGCACGACGAACCGCACGTTCGGCTTGTCGACGCCCATCCCGAACGCACTCGTGGCCACCACGACATCGAAGCCCGCCGGACCGTCGGCGAGGAACGCCTCGTGCACCGCCTGCCGCTCCCGCGCGCCCATTCCGCCGTGGTAGGCGGCCGCACGCACTCCCTCGGCGCGCAGGCGCTCGGCGAACCGCTCGGTGTCCTTGCGCGTGGCGACGTAGAGCAGCCCGGGCTTCTCGGCGGTCAGCACGGACCGCACGGCGGCCTCCTCCTTCTCGCCCGCGTGCTCGTGTCGCTCCACCGCGAGGTGGATGCCGGGGCGATCGAAGCCACCCACGAGGATCAGCGGCTCGCGCATGCCGAGCCGTTCGACGATCTCGTCGCGGACGGGCGCTGAGCCGGTCGCGGTCAGCGCCAGCACGCGAGGATGACCGAGCGCCTCGATCACCCCGCCGAGGCCGAGGTAGTCGGGCCTGAAGTCGTGTCCCCAGGAGGAGACGCAGTGCGCCTCGTCGACCACCACGAGCGACACGCCCGTGTCGGCGAGCCCGGCGACGACCTCGGGCTTCGCCAGCTGCTCGGGGGCGAGGAAGAGGAACTCCGCCTCACCGGTGCGCAACGCCTCCCACGCGTCGGCGATGGCGCCCGCTGCTCGGTTGGAGTTGACCGCGACCGCCTCGCCGGCGCCCTCCGCCTCGGTGATCTGGCGGACCTGGTCGACCTGCAGGGCGATGAGCGGCGAGACGATGAGGGTGGGTCCGTCGAGCAGGTGCGCCGCCACCTGGTAGATCGCCGACTTGCCGTACCCGGTCGGCATCACGGCCACCACGTCGCGGCCGCCGACGACCGCCTCGATGGCCTCGGCCTGACCCGGCTTCAGCCCGCTCCAGCCGTAGACCGTGGATGCGATCGCGTCCATCCGATGGCGGAGTCCTGCCACGTCGCCCTCAATCCCGTTCGTCATCGGACCCATCGCATCACATCCGACGGGCGCTCGCGGCATCCGTCCACAGCCCTTGACACGAGGTCGCAGTTCGACGCGGGACGACGCGCGCGTTCACATCCGACGCACAGCGGGCGTCGAGGAATAGCCTGACCTCAGCAACGCACCTCGACGTCGCCCTCAGAAAGGACAGTTCATGTCTTCGCCACAGTCCAATACGGTCTTCGCCGCGTTCTCGCTGGATTCAGCCGAGCTGTCGAAGTCCGCGATCAACACGGTGCGCACGGCGCTCGGCGTCAGCGGTGCCGTCGCGCTCATCGTCGGAATCCTGATCACCTTCTGGCCGAAGAACTCGCTGCTCGTGATCACGGTCATCCTCGGCATCTACTTCATCATCGCCGGCATCGCCTACGCAGGACTCGGCATCTTCTCCAAGGGGATCTCGGGGGGCGCGAGAGCGCTCGACATCATCCTCGGCGTGCTGTTCGTCATCGGCGGCGTCATCGCGCTCGCCAACGTGCAGGCCACGGCCGAGGTGCTCGCGGTGTTCTTCGGCATCCTCATCGGAATCCTGTGGATCGTGGAGGGCATCGTCACCCTCGTGCAGTCGGGCGATGCCCCGTCTCGCGGGTGGGCGATCTTCTTCGGCATCCTCAGCGTCGTCGCCGGCATCGTGCTGCTGTTCTCGCCGCTGTGGGGCGCGATCGTGCTCTTCATCATCGCGGGCATCAGCTTGATCGTGCTCGGCATCGTGCAGATCGTGCGCGCGTTCACGTTCGGCCGGGGCGCGACGGCTGCCGCGTAGCACCCACCGCACCGACGACGAAGGCCGGTCCGAAGCGTTCAGCGCTTCGCGACCGGCCTTCGTCGTCGCCGGGGTATCCGGCGGCGATCTGTCGCTCAGCCCTCGCGGACGAAACCCGAGGTGTCGCCGACGTAGCGGGTGTGCTCGGCGGGAACGGGGTCGACCGCGGCCGCGGCGACCTCGGCGGCGAACTCGGACACGTTGTAGAGACGGCCCGCGTCCTCCTTGCGGGCCGCGATGGCACCGGGGTTCGCGCGCTCGAGCAGCGTCGCCGTGATGGTTCCCTCGATCATGTCGCCCGACACGACGACGAACTCGACGCCGGATGCCTCGAACTCGGGCAGCTTGGCACGCAGGGCGTCCTCGCCGGCGCGCTTCGAGAGGGCCACGGGCTCGTACTCGGGCATGGTGGGAGTCGTGCGGATGAAGTGCGCCTGGTGGCTCGTGACGAACACGATGCGGGCCCCGTCGGCGAGGTGCGCCTCCGCGCCCTCGACGACGTTGACCTGGGCGTCGCGGTTCAGGCGCATGGCGTAGTCCTCGCCCATGCCCGTCTCCATGCCTCCGGAGGCATTCAGGACGAGGATGTCGATCGGTCCGAGCTCGGCGACGGTGCGCTCGAACATCGCCGCGACGGAGGCGGGGTCGGTGAGGTCGGAACCGATCGCGATCGCGCGACCACCGGCCTCCGTGATCTCGGCGACGAGCTTGTCGGCCCGCGGCGCCTTGCTGCGGTAGTTCACGACCACGGCCGCGCCCGCGCCCGCGAGGTAGCGGGCGGTGTCGGCCCCGATGCCGCGCGACGACCCCGTGACGAGGGCGACGCGACCGTCGAGCGATCCGGGGGCGAGTGGGTTGGTCACGGCGGGACTCCTCGTGGCTCTTGGAACGGACTCTCGGGTCCTGGCGATGCGCCGAACCGAGACTATCAACTCCCCCGCGGCGGCATCCGCCCTGATAGCTTCGAAGGAGACGCGTGCGAAGGAGACCCGATGGATGTGCTGACCCAGTACGCGTGGATCGTCTGGCTGGTGCTCATCCTCGTCTTCGCCACGATCGAGGTGTTCACCCTCGAGATGACCTTCCTGATGCTCGCCCTCGGCAGTGTGGCGGGCCTGCTCTCCGGCCTCTTCGGCATCCCGTGGTGGGCGCAGTTCATCATCGCCGCCGTCGTGGCCGTGGCACTCATCCTGACCCTGCGACCTCCGCTCCTGCGCATGCTGCGACGTGGCGGCGACCCCGCCCGAAGCAACATCGACGCACTCATCGGCGCCGAGGGCAGCGTCGTGCGCACCCTCGGCCCGGCCGGCGGACAGGTGCGGCTGCAGAACGGGGAGACCTGGACCGCGCGGCTCTCCCCCATCACCGAGCAGGCCGACGTGGCGGTCGGCGAGCGAGTGCTCGTCACCGGCATCGATGGCGCGACGGCCGTCGTCGTGCCCGTGGAGAGGAGCACCCCGCAGTGAACGGCATCGAGGTGAGCACGATCATCGGCGTGGTGATCGTCGCCGCCATCACCATCTTCGTCATCGTGGTGCTCGCACGGTCGATCCGCATCATCCCCCAGGCATATGCGGGCGTGGTCGAACGGCTCGGCCGCTACCACAAGACGCTCATGCCGGGCCTGAACATCCTCATCCCGTTCATCGACCGCCTTCGGCCCCTCGTCGACATGCGTGAGACGGTCGTCTCCTTCCCTCCGCAGCCGGTGATCACCGAGGACAACCTCGTCGTGTCGATCGACACGGTCGTGTACTTCCAGGTCACGGATGCCAGGGCGGCGACCTACGAGATCGCGAACTACCTCGGGGCGGTCGAGCAGCTGACCACGACCACCCTGCGCAACGTCGTCGGCGGGCTCAACCTCGAGGAGGCGCTGACCAGCCGCGACAACATCAACGGGCAGCTGCGGGTGGTCCTCGACGAGGCGACCGGCAAGTGGGGCATCCGCGTCTCCCGCGTCGAGTTGAAGGCGATCGACCCGCCCCACTCCATCCAGGACTCGATGGAGAAGCAGATGCGCGCCGAGCGCGACCGTCGTGCGCTCATCCTCACCGCCGAGGGCACGAAGCAGTCCCAGATCCTCACCGCGGAGGGTGCGCGCCAGGCCGCGATCCTGCAGGCCGAGGGCGACGCGAAGGCCGCCGTGCTCCGCGCGCAGGGCGAGGCCGAGGCGATCCTCACCGTGTTCGACGCCATCCACAAGGGCGACCCCGACCCGAAGCTGCTCGGCTACCAGTACCTGCAGATGCTGCCCCAACTGGCGGAGGGCCCGGCCAACAAGCTGTGGATCATCCCCAGCGAGTTCACCGAGGCGCTGAAGGGCATCGGCAAGGCCTTCACTCCCCCGGCGGGCGCTGCGACGGATGCCTCGGGCTCGACTCCCGTCGATGGAGGAGCGTCGACCGGCGAACCGCCGCCCGCCCGCCCCTGACCTCGTGTCCTCGACGTATTTCAGCCCGTCCGGGCCGCGGGTGCTCGCCCATCGCGGTCTCGCCCACGACGCGCCCGAGAACTCGCTCCTCGCGTTCGGCAGGGCGGCTGAGGCGGGCGCCGAGTACATCGAGACCGACGTGCACGTGTCGTTCGACGGCGTCGCCGTGATCGCGCACGACCCCACGCTGAAGCGCGTGGCCGGCCGGGACGTGCCCGTCGCCAAGCTGACGATGGCCGAGTTGCGCCGCGTCGACCTCGGGCAGGGGCAGGGATTCTGCTCGCTCGAGGAGGCGCTCGACGGATTCGGCGAACTGCGGTTCAACATCGACGTGAAGGCCGAGGGGGCTGTGCGCGCCACCGTCGCCGCGGTGCGCCGAACCGCGGCTGCACGTCGCGTGCTCCTCACGAGTTTCTCCGACGCGCGCCGGCGGCGGCTCGGCGAGCTCGTCCCCGAGGCCGTCACGTCGGCCGGGCGTGA
>NZ_WJSP02000285.1 GCF_009720255.1 Agromyces humi
GGGTGGAACAGGCCGGCGTCGCGTGGCGATGCATGACGCAGCTCGGGCGCATGCTGCAGGATCACGACGGGCGTGCTGCCACGGCCGAGCACGGCGACGGGGCGCGTGCGTCTCGATGGCGATGATGCCCGAGCCCGAGTTCGTGGCGGAGAGGTGCACCACGCTGAACGCGCCGGGCTCGAGCCCCGCGGCATCCGTCACGTACGACCCGAGCGGCGTCGCCGTCGCGAGTGCGATCTCGCGCACCATCTCGGGAAGCACCGGGCCGTGCCCGCAGATCACGGCCGGCTTGCCCGCGCGCACTCGCTTGCCGACCACGCGGCGCACCTCGTCGTTGCCCGACTCCCAGGCGTCCTGGCTGATGCCCTCGTCGCGCTTGATGGGGATGCCGGTGGCCGCGGCGAGCGGCGCGACCGTCGTGACGCAGCGCACGGCGGGCGACGTCACGATGCGCCTCGGCGCCCACGCCGTGATCGTGTCGACGAGTGCCGCAGCCTGCTGCACGCCGCGCTCGGCGAGCGGGCGCGCCGCATCGGGACCCTTCCACCCGCTGCGGGAGACGGCCTTGCCGTGACGCACGAGCAGGAGGGGGAACGTGCTGGTGACGCCCTGGTCGAGCAGCTTCGCGAAGGTGTCGAGGATCTCGACGTCGGGCTGGTAGCTGAGGTAGCCGCGGGCGCGCTTCACCGTGACCCACTCGAGGGCGGCGATCTCGGAGTTGGGCTTGAACGTCGAGCGCTGCACGGCGCGTTCGCTGACCTCGGCGGCCCAGTAGTGCACGATCTTCTCGCGCCCGCTGGGCAGCGGGTACCGCGAGATCCCGAGCGGGACGCCGAGCGCGACCTCGAGGCCGGTCTCCTCGGCGATCTCACGCACCGCGGTGCGGGGGAGCGACTCGCCCGGGTCGACCTTGCCCTTGGGGATGGTCACGTCACCGTACGCGGTGCGGTGCACGACGAGCACGTGGACCCGGCCGTCGATGACGCGCCAGCACACGGCGCCGGCTGCGTAGATGGCCGTGGCCGTCAACGCCGCTTCCCCGAGCGGGTACGCTGGCCGATCTGCTGCATCAGTTTCGACTGCATGTCGTCGAGCGGATGCCCCGCCTCGTCGACGGAGTGGCGCACCCACTCGCCGTCTCCCGACAGGTGCCACGAGCTCGTGCGATCGTCCATGGCGCGGTCGAACAGCGCGGCGATCTCGGTGAGGTGCTCGGGGTCGACGAGTCGCACGAGCGCCTCGACGCGGCGGTCGAGGTTGCGGTGCATCATGTCGGCCGAGCCGATGAAGACCTGCGGGTCGCCGTCATTCAGGAACGAGAAGATCCGCGAGTGCTCGAGGTAGCGCCCGAGGATCGAACGCACCCGGATGTTCTCGCTGAGCCCCGGGATGCCCGGGCGCAGGCTGCAGATGCCGCGCACCCAGACGTCGACGGGCACGCCGGCGTTCGAGGCCCGGTAGAGCGCATCGATGATCGCCTCGTCGACGATCGAGTTCACCTTGATCCGGATGCCGCTGGGCCGGCCGGCCTCGGCGTTGCGCGTCTCGGCGGCGATGAGCTTGAGCAAGCCCTTGCGCAGGTGCAGGGGCGCGACGAGCAGGCGCTTGAACTTCTTCTCGATCGCGTAGCCCGAGAGCTCGTTGAAGAGCCGGGTGAGGTCCTTGCCGACCTGGTCGTCGGCGGTGAGCAGCCCGAGGTCCTCGTAGATGCGGCTCGTCTTCGGGTTGTAGTTGCCCGTGCCGATGTGGCTGTAGTGGCGGAGGCCGCCCTTCTCCTGCCGGATCACGAGGGCGAGCTTGCAGTGGGTCTTGAGCCCGACGAGGCCGTAGACGACGTGCACGCCGGCCTTCTCGAGCTTGCGGGCCCAGGAGATGTTGGCCTGCTCGTCGAACCGCGCCTTGATCTCGACCAGCGCGAGCACCTGCTTGCCCGACTCGGCCGCGTCGATGAGCGCCTCGACGATGGGGCTGTCGCCCGACGTGCGGTAGAGCGTCTGCTTGATGGCGAGCACGTCGGGGTCGGCGGCGGCCTGCTCGAGGAAGGCCTGCACGCTCGTCGCGAACGACTCGTAGGGGTGGTGCAGGAGCACGTCCTGCCGGGAGACGGCCTTGAAGATGTCGGCTTGGCGGTTCGGCTCGGAGGGCAGCAGGTGCGCGTTCGTGGTCGGCACATGCGTGGGGTAGTGCAGCTCGGGTCGGTCGAGCCTGGCCAGGTCGAACAGCCCGCCGAGGTCGAGCGGCGCCGGGAGGCGGAAGACCTCCTGCTCGGTGACGTCGAGCTCGCGCACGAGCAGCCCCAGCGTCACGTCGTCCATGTCCTCGGTGATCTCGAGGCGGATGGGCGGCCCGAAGCGGCGCCGGAGGAGCTCCTTCTCGAGCGCCTTGATGAGGTTCTCGGTCTCGTCCTCCTCGATCTCGACGTCCTCGTTGCGCGTGATCCGGAACACGTGGTGCTCGACGATCTCCATGCCGGGGAAGAGGTCGCCGAGGTGGTTGGCCATGAGGTCTTCGAGGGTGACGTACCTGGCCTGCTCGATCGACTCGTCGGGGTCGACGCGCACGAACCGGGGGAGCATCTGCGGCACCTTGACGCGGGCGAACTCCTGCCGGCCCGTGCGGCTGTTGCGGACGCGCACGGAGAGGTTCAGCGACAGGCCGGAGATGTAGGGGAACGGATGCGCCGGGTCCACCGCGAGCGGCATGAGCACCGGGAAGATCTGGGCCGAGAAGTAGGAGCGGAGGTGGGCGGTCTCGCGCTCGCCGAGGTCGGACCAGGCGACGACGCGGATGCCGGCCTCGGCCAGCGCGGGCTTCACGAGCTCCTGGTACACGGCCGCGTGCCGCTCCTGCAGTTCGTGCGCCTTCTTGGAGATGTCGCTCAGCACGTCCTGCGGTGCGCGGCCCACGTTCGTGGGAACCGCGAGGCCCGTGACGATGCGCCGCTTGAGGCCGGCGACGCGCACCATGAAGAACTCGTCGAGGTTGGACGCGAAGATGGCGAGGAAGTTGGCGCGCTCGAGCACGGGCAGCAGCGGGTCCTCGGCGAGCTCCAGCACGCGCTGGTTGAAGGCGAGCCAGCTGAGCTCGCGGTCGAGGTAGCGCTCGGCGGGGAGTTCGGGCGCGCCTTCGATGTCGAACGGCTCGAAGTCGTCGTCGAAGTCGCTCGCGGTGCGGTCTTCGTCGAGGGCGCTGTCGGTCATCCACTCATCATGCCATCCGGCCCGCCGCAGGCGAGGGGTCGGACGTTAACGTGCGGTGACGGTCGGCGCGCCCTGGTCGTCTTCCTCGTGCACGTTGAAGCGGTAGCCGACGTTGCGCACGGTGCCGATGAGGCTGTCGAGGTCGCCGAGCTTCGCGCGGAGGCGCCGCACGTGCACGTCCACCGTGCGGGTGCCGCCGAAGTAGTCGTAGCCCCACACCTCGCTGAGCAGCTGCTCACGGGTGAACACGCGCGACGGATGCGCCGCGAGGAAGCGGAGGAGCTCGAACTCCTTGTACGTGAGGTCGAGCGTGCGGCCGT
Organism: Agromyces humi; assembly: GCF_009720255.1. Classification (GTDB taxonomy): domain Bacteria; phylum Actinomycetota; class Actinomycetes; order Actinomycetales; family Microbacteriaceae; genus Agromyces; species Agromyces humi. The sequence goes on from NZ_WJSP02000285.1 coordinate 3,521, forward strand.
GCACCTTCGCGGAGTAGCTCGCCTCGTCGATGACGACGCCGGAGGTCTGGATGCGCTCGGACGGCTGCGAGGACTGCGCGCGGCCGAGGGCGAGGCGGATGCGCGCGTCGACCTCGGCGGGCCCCGCGTCCATGAGCACCACGTCGTCGACGCCCCAGTCGGGCGTGACCGCGGTCAGGCCGCCCTCCGTGACGATGAGCAGGAGCGGCACGGACAGGCCGGTCGTGCGAAGGATCTGCGACAGCGCCTTCGCGCCCGCGAGGTTCGTGCGGGCGTCGAGGAACACGAGATCGGATTCTGGCGCTCTGACCAGCTGCTCAGGCGAAGCGGGGATGACCCGCGTTCGGTGAGTCAGAAGAGACAACGCCGGGAGAACCTCATCGTTTGCCGCCGGCGACAGGATCAGTAACTGCGCCACGCACACCCTCCAGTAGTAAGGTGCGGTCAATACTACGTGACGCCGGACATCGGCTGTGCGCGGCGAACGGGGGAACCATGCGAGCGGGCTCTGAGACACGGGGCGGCTGGCCTCGGATCGTGCTCGTCTGGGCCATCGCGGCGGTGGGTGCGGTCCTCGTCGTCTCGGGTGCGTACTCGGGCACGGGCGCATGGTTCGGCGACGCCTCGTCGCTCGGCGTCTACGGTGCCCTGTGCGTCGTGTTCGCGGCATCCGTGCTGGCTGCGCTCATCGTCGAGCTCGCGTCCCGGAAGCCCGGCGGCTTCGTCACCCGCACCAGCACAAGCATCGCCGGCGCCGCCGTCGTGATGCTCATCGCGGCCATCGCCGTGGCGCCCGTCGCCTTCGGGTGAGCGGGTAGACTCGACGGCATGTCGCAGCTGCTCGCCCTCGAACTCCTCTTCATCGGCCTGCTCGGGCTCGCGAGCCTCGCCATCGCGTGGATCAGCGGCGTCGTCGTCTACAAGCTCTTCAAGGGCCAGCGCTGATCCGATGATCGAGCTTCCCGTCGACCTTCCGGCCGAGCTCGTGCCGCTCTCCTGGCTCATCGGAGTCTGGGAGGGCTCGGGCGTGATCGACTACAAGGTGGGCGACGCGTCGGTCACCCACGAGTTCGGCCAGCGCGTGAGCTTCAGCCACGACGGCCTGCCCCACCTGAACTACACCTCCTACACGTGGCTCTTCCCCGAAGATCCCGATGGCGATCCGACGCCCCTCGCGACCGAGACCGGGTATTGGCGCATCGAGCGCCCGCTCGGCGAGGGCGACCCGGGGCCCGCGCTGCTGCGGCATCCGTCGACCGTTCCCTGTACACCGATGCCTCGCTGGCCACGCTCGACGAGGCGGTCGCGATCGGCGACGTCGTGATGGCGGGTTCGACCGCGACGAAGTCCGACGTGAAGGAG
>NZ_WJSP02000286.1 GCF_009720255.1 Agromyces humi
TGGTGGACGGGGATCGTGAGGGTGACTGGGCGGTCGGAGCCAGCGGTCAATGCAGGATGTCCTTCGGTAGCGGGGTGCGCGGGGTGCGCGGGGTGCGCTCGGGTTGGACATGCGGCGAATCGGCGAGTGTTCCGCATGTCTCCTGTTCATGAGCTTCGAACCCCGCGAACGAACGAATGATGACGGCCTGATCCTGAACGCGATGAGCCGGTGGCTGCTGTGGCCGGTGGTGGTCACCGTTGCGGCGATCATCGGGTTCGCGTTCGTCCTGTCGTTCCAGTCGCAGGTCGACTTGGCGATCGCTGCGCGGATCCGTGAGGAGGTCGCGTTCGGGTGGCCGATCATCGTGGACGGGACGATCATCGTGTCGACGTTCGCGGCGTTCATCCTCCACGCTCGGCGCCGGAAGTCCGTCTGGTATCCGTGGGCGACGCTCATCCTGTTCGGGTCGTTGTCGATCTGGGCGAACGGCATCCATGCGATCGGTGCGGTGCCGACCCAGTTCGAGATGTTCCTGGTCGGCGCGGTCCCGGCGGTTGGTCTGCTGCTGTCCACGCACATGCTCGTCGTGATGCTGTCCCCGGCGCGGCACGAAGCGCAGGATGAGCCGGCCGCTCCGGTGCCGGCGCCGGTCGTTTCCTCACAGCCGACGCTGTCCGCGCCAGTGTCAGCGCAGCCGGCGCTGGTGCTGCCGGCGCAGGCCTCGGAGGCGCGGCTGTCGACGCCCGCGCATGGTGGGATGTCCAGCTCCGCTCGACCTTCGCAGGCCACCCCGCAGCCGGTGAAGAAAAACTCCACACCGGCCAAGCCTGTGCAAGGTTTGAGCCGGACGGACGCACTGCAGCTTGTACGAGACCGCGCCGCGAAGAACACCCCGATCACGGCCGCGGAACTCGCGAAGCTGATGAGCACGTCCGAACAGCGGGCCCAGATTCTCATCGACCAGACCTCGACCACATAGGACTCACCACATGACCCGCCCTCGCATCGAACGGCTTCCGAAGCACACGTACCACGAGACCGGCGGGTGGGATGAGCGGAGGCGGCACCCGGACGGGCTGTCGTTCTGGCGTGACTGCATGCTGCACCGAGCTGACGGCTACGCCGTCGAGCGCGGCGACCGCCGCGAGGTGTGGCTCTACGGGGTTCACATCCCGGCGCCGGACATGCCGCCGAGCGTGCAGCTGGAGTTCAAAGGCCAGTCGAAGTCCGGGTACCTCGACTGGGTGGACGAGGACGGCTTCGTCCGCGCTCGAGCGCACGTGAACACCCGCGGCGCCCTGGAGACCCGCTGGTACGACCGGGACGGGAACCAGGAACCGCATTGGATCGGCGGGTACCACGTCCGCGCCGACTACACCGGCACGCCGAACGCAGTCACCCCGGAAATCCGGTACTTTTTCCAGCCCACCCTCGAGGACAAGCGCCTGCTGCACCGCATCGGCGGTCCGGCGATCGAGTACCCGGAGAGCCCGAAGCAGTCACGGTGGTACGAGCACGCGAAGCGTGTGAACGGCCCGTACGAGCTGCTCGCTCGAGCGACGATGTTCCGAAGCGACCAGTTCCGGAACGGCAACCCGGGCTTCGACTCCCCCGAGATCACCGAGGAGGAAGCAGCCCGGCTGCGGCTGACCGTGGTGAGCCAGCCGGACACCGAACTGGCGTTGGACATCGCGATCTTCTATGTCGGCCCGTACATCGAGGCGCTCCGCCTGATCGACTCGGACATCCCCGACGAAGGTGCGCCGCTGACGGAGATCATCTCGGAAGGTTTCGACGGGCAAGCGTTCGAGGACATGCCCGACGACGAGTAGTTTTCCAACCGGATCCGGAATGCCGGTACGGTGACGAGTCATCGCCACCACCGAAGGGACCTGCAATCCAATGAGCGCCAGCCGTGAACAGTACGAGCCGTTCCTGGACGTCGCGCCAGGCTCGGAGTACGAGGAGCAGCTTCTGCTGTGGCAGGAGCTCGCAGGGCCGCCGGCGGATGAGAAGGACAGCCCGGACGTCCGGTGAGTGATGCGTGTAGCCCGGATTGGGCCTTGCCGAAGACGGGCATCGCCGCGCTAGGCTGACGCGCCGCCCGGCCGAAACCTCTCCTTGGAAGGAAGCGCTTGTCCGACACTGACCGCTCATGGAGCACAGGGAAGAAGTGGTTGGTGACGATCGCCGTTGTCGTCGGACTCGGAGTCGTGTTCCAGGGTCCGATCCTCGACACACTCGTGCAGAGCGACAACTTCGCAGGCTACGGGTACTGCAGCGACTTCGACTCTTGCAGGCAGGCTTCAGAGCAAGCAGGTGGCGAGGTCGTTCAGATCGTCGGCGAAGATCTAGCCAAGGACTGCCTCCGCGCGCACACCGCAGCACTCTCCCGCCTCACCTACGAGCAGAACGCCAAGGAGCGCGTCGGCTTCTGTGTCGTCACCGCGGCCGTACTGAACGAACGGATCGGCGCTCAGTTCTGGACGCTGCCGTGGCTCGCCAACGAGTGACGGTGCCGCTGGCAGTTGGAAGTGGTCAGACCTTGTCGCCGACTTTCACGTCGCCGAACTGCGCTTCGGTCACGAACCGCCATCCGGTCTTCCCGTTCCGGCGAACGTCGAGCCGGTAGCGGCGGCGGCCGTCACGGTCCTCGATCGCCTTGACGGTCACGGTGCCGCTCTTCGTCAACGGGTGCCGCGACACTGCGTAGACGGTAGCGCCGACCGCGATCGCTGCGATGATCGCAGCGATGAGGGCGGTCCTGGGCTTCACACGGTCAAGACATGCGGCGAAGCGGGTCTCCGCGGGTCTCCACGGACCGTGCCAGGCTGGCGCCGCGGTCGTAGCTGACCGCGTACGCGTAGAACGGCAGCTTCGACCCAGACCGACGGTACGCGAGGAACCTGTTGACGGTCGCGTCTGTGATCGGTCGGTGCTTCTGCCCGAGCGGCTGCAGCAGCTTCGGTGTCCCGGCGAGGGCTGCCGCTTCGGTGTCGTCGACGCCTCCGTCAACGAGGAGCGTAAAGATCCGGTCCCGCGCGCTCATCCGAGGTAGATCCCGCGGTCGGCCATGAACGAGTACGGGTCGATGCGGGAGCCCCATCGGAACACCTCGAAGTGGACGTGGCAACCGGTCGATGCGCCGGTGGTCCCAGACCAGGCGATCTGCTGGCCGGCGTTCACCCACTGGCCGTCGTCGACGAGCAGGCCGCCCCAGCGGTTGTGGGCGTACCCGGTGGCGATGCCGTCACCGTGGTCGATCTTCACGAAGTTGCCGTACGTGCCGAGGCCGCCAGCCCAGATGACCGTGCCGGAGGACGCCGCGTACACCGGTGCGTCGCAGCCGGCGCCGATGTCGAACCCGTAGTGGAACCCGCCGGAGCACATCCCGCCGCCGCAGATGACGGGACGCTGCCCGAAACCGTCGGTGTTCGGCCCGTACGCGGGCTTCGCCCAACCGGACCCTGACGGGGTGCTGCTTCCACCACCGCCACCGCCTCCGCCGTGGTGGTTGTTCTTCGCTGCCTCCTCTGCTGCCCGACGGGCGGCTTCCTCAGCGGCCTTCTTCGCCGCGACACCGGCCTCGTAGTCGGCGGAGGTCTTCGCCTCGGCGTCCTTCAGGAAGTCGAGCTGCGCCTGCACCTCGGCGGTCTTCGCCTGCTGCTCGGCGAGAGCGGCGTCCGCGGCCTGCTGCGCAGCGGCGGCCTCCTCGAACTGGGCTTGCGCTTCATCCTGCAGCTTCGCCCGCTCCCCCTCAGCGGACTTCGCCTGCTCCGTCAGCGCCTTCGAGGTGTTGCTCGACTCGGTCGCCTTGTTCATGATCGCCGTCGACGCTTCGGACACCTTCTCGATGCGGCCGAGGCCGGCGAGCAGGTCTTCAGCTTCGTCGGCATCCGCGGACCAGAGCGAGAGCGCCGTGTCCTGGCCTTGGGCGGCGCGGTACTGCTGCGCGGCGATCCGGGCGGCGCCGACCTTCGCCTCGTCCGCCTTCTGCTTCGCGGCGTCCGCTTGCGCGCCGAGGGCGTTCGATCGCTCTGTCGCCTTGTCGAGTGCATCCTGCGCCTTGATCACCTTCTCGGCGGCCTTGTCGGAAACGGCACGGGCGGCGTCGGCGTTCGACTGCAAGCCAGCGAGGACACCCTCGAGCTCCGCGACCTTCGCGGCTGCAGCTGCGGTGTTCGCCTTCGCGGCTTCCACGTCCTCCCAGGACGGGTACGGGTCCGCCTGTGCGGGTGCGGTGACGGCCGCCGCGGTGATCGCGGCGGCGATCAGGGCGGTGGCGGCGATAGTGCGGAAGCGGCGACGGTTTCGGAGCATTGTGGTTCCAGACGGTTGCGGGCGCCGGGATCGAGGCCGGCATGGGGAAGGCATGCGGCGACCCCGGACGGGTGGAGCAGCATGCGGGCGGTCAGAGGAGAGCGCGGCCGGCTGGCGTCAGGGTCGCTGTTCGGCGGGTCATGGTGACCAGGCCGCGACTATGGAGCGCGGCGGCAGTGCCGATCTCATGCTTCGTGAGTGCGTACTCGTCGCCGTGCTGGGCGATCGCAGCGACGAGGTCACGTTGCGCCTGCGAGAGCTGCTTGAGCGAAGTGACCGGCTTGGCGGCCGGTGCGACGTACTCCGGGACGGCGGCGCCGGCAGCGGTCAGCACCACGAACGAGTTCAGGTAGGTGACGTACCCGGCGTCGTGGAGGATCTGCGCGGTGCGGTGCCCGGCGGCCCGGTGCACCGAGTGCTGGGTGCGACCGGCGGCGAGAGCAGCCTGCGCGGCGGCGATCATGCTCCGCTGAGGGATAGTGAGGCGTTCGACCGGGACGGTGACCGGCCGAGGCGAGTCCGTCGGCACGCCGGCGGAGGCGGCGGCGGCGGCGGCGGCGCCCGAGGCGC
>NZ_WJSP02000287.1 GCF_009720255.1 Agromyces humi
GTCCAACGCGCCGCACGGCACGGTGCTGCTGCTGCCGGTCGATCCCGACGGCTCCGCGCGGGCGCTCGCCACCGGCATCCGTGCCCTCGCCGGCGTCTCGGTCGGCGTCATCCTGTCCGACACGCTCGGCCGCCCCTGGCGCGAAGGACAGACCGACATCGCCATCGGCGCGGCGGGCGTGCATGTCTTCGAAGACCTTCGCGGGTCGGCGGATGCCTCGGGCAAGCCGCTCGCCGTCACCATGCCGTGCGTGGCCGACGAGATCGCCGGCGCCGCCGAGCTCGTGAAGGGCAAGTCGTCGGGCGTGCCGGTCGCCGTGGTGCGCGGGCTCGGACGCTACGTCGGCCCGCTCGACCTGCCGGGCGCCCGCAGCATCATCCGTCCGGCCGAACGCGACCTGTTCCGGGTGGGCGCCGACGAGGCGTACAACGAGGGCTATCGCGACGGGTTCGACGAGTCGCAGGCCGAGGGACCGCTCGCCTCGGAATGACACCCGCCTCCCGACGGGGGAGGATGGTGGGGTGTCTGCGCACATCGGCTATGCCGCGATGCTCGAGCGGTTCCCGCCCGCCGAGGCGGTGGCGCTCGCCGCGCTCGCCGAGTCCCACGGGTTCCACGGCGTCATGGCGACCGACCACTTCCAGCCGTGGGTGCCTGCGCAGGGCGAGTCGTCGTTCGTGTGGAGCGTGCTCGCCGCGATCGGCGAGCGCACGACGGGCGACCTCGGGCCGGGCGTGACGACGCCGACGTTCCGGATGCATCCGGCCGTCGTCGCCCAGGCGAGCGCGACGCTCGGGGCGCTCTATCCCGGCCGCCACTGGCTGGGCATCGGATCGGGCGAGGCCATCAACGAGCACGTCGTCGGGCAGTACTGGCCCGAGGCGCCCGAGCGGATCAACCGCATGTTCGAGGCCGTCGACGTCATCCGCCGGCTCTTCACGGGCTCGCTCGCCGGCCGGGACGTGCGGCACGCCGGTCCGCACTTCAAGCTCGAGTCGACGCGGCTGTGGACCATGCCCGCGGTCGCCCCCGAGATCCTCGTCGCGGCATCCGGGCCCGTCACGGCCCGCCGCGCCGGCCGCAGCGTCGACGGGTTCATCACCACCGGCGCGCCCACCGATCGGCTCGCACCGCTGCTGCAGCGCTTCGCCGAGGGCGCCCGCGAGGCCGGCCGCACCGCCGCGACCATGTCGAAGGTGCTGCAGCTGCACCTCTCGTGGGCGCCGACCGACGAACAGGCCATGCGCAACGCGCTCGTCGAGTGGCCGAACGGCGGCATGCGGTTCCCGCGCAGCGACATCCGCTCCCCCTACGAGTTCGACCAGCTCGCGCGCACCGTGCGACCCGAGGACTTCGCGGGCCGCATGGTCGTCTCGGCCGATCCCGACGTGCACCGCGCCGACATCCAGCGCCTGCTCGACCTCGGCTTCGACCGCATCTACCTGCATAACGTGGGCCGCAACCAGGCCGAGTTCCTCGAGGTGTTCGGGCGCGACGTGCTGCCCGGGCTGCGCGCATGAGTGCGGCATACTCTCGTGCGTCGAGCGAGGACTGGGGCGGACTCCCGATGAAGTGGACGGTGGTGATCCCGCCGGATGCCGCGGACTCGCTCGATGCGCAGCGCCGCGCCGCCGAGCACCTGGGGCTCGAGGGGCACGCCGCCCGACTGGCCGACGAGCTGGCCGCGGCCGACGCCTCCGCGCCGGCTCGCATCGCGTCGGAGTTCACCCCCACCCAGATGATGCCGATCGTGGCATCCGCCGGCCGTTTCGAACCGGCCACCGGACACGAGGCCCACACCGGCGAGCCGCTCGCCGAACCCACCGCCGTCGACACGGCAGGAGAGGACTGACATGCCCGCAGCCGTACTCATCGGAGCGCAGTGGGGCGACGAGGGCAAGGGCAAGGCGACCGACCTCCTCGGGTCGCGCCTCGACTACGTCGTGAAGTTCAACGGCGGCAACAACGCCGGGCACACGGTCGTCGTCGGCGACGAGAAGTACGCCCTGCACCTGCTGCCGTCGGGCATCCTCACGCCCGGCGTCGTCCCGGTGATCGCCAACGGCGTGGTCGTCGACATCGAGGTGCTGTTCGAGGAACTCGAGGGGCTCGAGAGCCGCGGGGTGGATGTCTCGAAGCTGCGCGTCTCGGCGAACGCGCACCTCATCACCCAGTACCACCGCACGCTCGACAAGGTCACCGAGCGCTTCCTCGGCAGCCGCCAGATCGGCACGACCGGTCGCGGCATCGGCCCGGCGTACGCCGACAAGATCAACCGCGTCGGCCTGCGCATGCAGGATCTCTTCGACGAGAACATCCTGCGACAGAAGGTCGAGGGCGCCCTCGACCAGAAGAACCACCTGCTCGTGAAGGTCTACAACCGCCGCGCCATCGGCGTCGACGAGGTCGTCGACGACCTGCTCGGCTACGTCGAGCGGCTTCGACCCATGGTGACCGACACGTCGCTCCTGCTGCACCAGGCGCTCGAGCGGGGCGAGACCGTGCTCTTCGAGGGCGGCCAGGCGACCATGCTGGACGTCGACCACGGCACCTACCCGTTCGTCACCTCGTCGAACGCCACGAGCGGCGGCGCGGTCACCGGTTCGGGCATCGCGCCGAACCGCATCGACCGGGTCATCGCGGTCGTCAAGGCGTACACCACCCGCGTCGGTGCGGGCCCGTTCCCCACCGAGCTCTTCGACGAGTGGGGCGAGTTCCTCAGTGAGAAGGGCCACGAGTTCGGCACCACCACGGGCCGGCGTCGCCGCACCGGCTGGTACGACGCGCCCATCGCGCGCTACGCATCGAGGGTCAACGGCGTCACCGACTTCGTGCTGACGAAGCTCGACGTGCTCACCGGCCTCGAGCGCATCCCCGTCGCGGTGGCCTACGAGGTCGACGGCCAGCGCGTCGATGAGGTGCCGGTGTCGCAGTCCGACTTCCACCACGCCACTCCCGTCTACGAGGAATTCCCCGGCTGGCAGGAGGACATCTCGGGTGCACGCTCGTTCGAGGAGCTGCCTGCGAATGCGCAGGCCTACGTGCGCGCGCTCGAGGCCATGAGCGGGTCGCGCATCTCGGCGATCGGCGTCGGCCCGGGTCGCGAGGAGATCGTGCAGCTGCACGACCTGCTCGACTAGGCCCGACGTGACCGCCCGCCGCCCTGCCGCCGCGCCGCTCGTCGGCCGATTCATCCGCTTGACGCCGTTCTCGAACGACGACATCCCCGAGCTGTACCGAGCACTCGGTCGCCCCGAGGTGTTCGCCGGCGGCTTCGGTGGAGGGCCGGCCGGGCAGCCGGCCGACCTCGCCGCATTCGAGGAGTTCGCCCTCAGGTCCTACGAGCCCGCGCCCGACGCCCTCCCGTTCACCGTGCGCCTCGAGGGGGGACCCGACCACGGCGCCGTGATCGGTGCCACGAAGCTCGGCGACCTCGACCTGCCGACCGAGTCGGCGCACATCGGCTGGACCGGCTACGACCCGAGGGTCTGGGGCACCGCCGTGAACCCCGAGGCCAAGCTCCTGCTGCTCGGTCTCGCGTTCGACCACGGCTTCGGCCGGGTGAAGCTGCAGGCCGACGCGCGCAACGCGCGTTCGCGCGCGGCCATCCTCAAGCTCGGCGCGCAGTTCGAGGGGCTGGCCCGCCGGCACAAGCCGCGGGCCGACGGCACCTGGCGGGACTCGGCGATCTTCTCGATCATCGTCGACGAGTGGCCGGCGGTGCGCGCGGGGCTCGAGGCACGACTGGACGCCCGGGGCGGCGAGCCGGTGCGGCTCGAGGTCAGCCCGCCAGGTTGATCGCGCCGTCGACGATGGCGACGACCCCGCCCAGGTAGGCGATCACGATGACGCCGGCGCGGGCGGCGCGGTGCCCGATGCGCGCGTGCAGCAGCTCCCCGAGCCCGAGGCCGACGAGCAGCGCCGCGATCGAGACCGGCCAGACACCCGGCTCGACCTCGGGGAGCGCCCAGCCCGACGCGGCGAGCTTGCCGATCAGCGAGCTGAGGCCGATCACCACGAAGTATGGTTGCGCGGTCGCGGCGAAGCCCGCCTGAGGCCAGCGCGTCGCCACGGCGTAGACGCTGAGCGCCGGACCGCCGACGCCGGCGGCGGCGTTCATGAATCCGGATGTCGCACCCGCGACGATCGCCGGCGTCCGCCCGGTGGCGACGTGCTGGGTGCGCGTCACGGCCAGCGACACCGTGAGCGCCACGATCACGAGGATCCCGATGCCGAGCTGCAGCACCGGCCCCTGCAGCCGCGCGGCGACGAGCGCTCCGATCACCGTGCCGGCGACGGCGGGCACGACCAGCCATCGGAACCGAGGCCAGTCGATGTGCCGCCAGACGCGCGGCAGGATGAGCAACGACGACAGCACCGCGCAGGCGTTCACGATGATCACCCCGTCGAACGGCCCGAGGAGCACGACGAGGGCGGGCGCGGCGATGAGGGCGAACCCCATGCCGGTGACGCGCTGGGCGAACGCACCCACCAGCACCGAGACGGCGACGGGCAGGAGCACCGGGCAAGCCTAGTGGGGTGGTGCGCACCACTCAGGCCGCTCCGCGGTGGCGCGCCGCCTCGGGCACGTGCAGCCTCGTGAGGAACGCGTCGGCGCCGCCTGAGGCGGAGGCCCGACTCGGAGTCGAAGATGTGCACGTGGCCCGGCGTGGCGGTCAGGTACACGCGATCTCGAGCGGGAGCCACACGACGTAGAAGCCCTGCAACGCCCACGCCGCGAGGAACACCCAGAACTGCAGGATCTGGCTCGGCCACGCTTCGCGGCTCTCGATGAGGCTGGCGATGCGATGCGTGAGCACCCGGTAGGTTCCCGCGCCGTCCCACTGCCAGGGCAGAGACCACGTGCCCGTC